>CALZIH010000144.1 GCA_945787305.1 uncultured Desulfobulbaceae bacterium
TATCATCCGTTTCGATGACAAGTAACCAAGGCGCCCTGCCAAAGGAACTGTCAGCCTGCGCGTCTAGTGAATTCCCAGTTGCGGTAATACAGATTCTCATAACATCCTCCCTGACTTGAACATATAATGTGTATATACACATAAAAAGTTACAAAAAAAATCCCCTGCTCCTCATGCTGCCTGCACGTTCTCCTTTTCCGCCGGGCCGAAAATAATGTCAGTCAATTTCACATACCAGGCCGCCGACTGCACCTGAATAATATACGATGCAGCAATAACAAGAGCGGCATCCGTACCGGCTGCACCAAAAGCATTTATTGCAATGGCCAAAGCGATGGAGAGATTTCGCATCACCGTGCCATACACAAGGGCAATCCCATCCCCTCGAGAAAACATGACTTTACCGATGATTGTGGCCAGCAGATAGTTGACTGTATAAATAATCAGCAATGGCTTGAAGATATGCCAGAGGATCATTGGATCCTGGGATAACTTTTCCGCTTTCAAACCGATTGCCACAAAAACAATACCAAGCACACCAACGGTGGACAACGATGGAAATCGAGGGGCCAGTTTCTTCTTAAACTCTTTGGGCCCGAGTTTTTTCACAAAGTAATTTCTGGTGAAGAAACCAAGCAGCATAGGGAGAAAGACAATATATACAACCTGTTGTATAACCAGTACAACATCCATATCTACGTTAGCACCCAAGAGCAACTGCACATAAATAGGTGTCACCAGCGTCCCCAGTGTTAGACCGATGACCGTCATATTAATGGCCGCACCCATATTGCCCTTGGCAAATCCTGTCCAGGAAATGGTCATGCCGCTGGTCGGCAAAAGGGACGCAAGCAACAAACCCAATGCCATGTAATGATTTTCAGGAAAAAAGTAACGTCCCAGCCAATAGGCGAGAAAGGGAATAACCAGGAAATTGACCAGCTGCGTAACCAGCTGCAGCTTTACATTTTTAATACCTTCTTGAAGATGTTTGATGTTTAAGGTAACCATCATCGGGTACACCATCAAAAAGGTAAGCGGGATAATGAGCTGCTTGAGCTGGTTAACTGTTTCTCCGCTAACGGACTTACCGAAAACAAAGCCAAGCACCATCATTACCGGAATGGCATAGACTAGCTTTTTATTAATAGATATGAGTATGTTCCACATTGAGTGTATCTCCTTGACACAAAAACCCCTCCAGTATGTTCAACTTCAACCCAGGCTAACACCCTGAAACATCTTGAACCCGCAACCCACTGTTTCTGTAGAGGTTATACGTGAACAACAGAGTGGCTAAATCAAAATGTCACCTGGACCCAATTCATTGCCGTTGAATACCTATTCCTCATCCTCGTCAGCAAACACAAGTGCTGCTCCCGTTGCAAGGGCCTCGGCAACCTTATTCCTGGCAGAGGTTAAAATTCGCTGTACGGTCCCCCTGGATACGCCCATTTTTTCACCGGCCTGTTCTTGAAACAAGCCCTCATAATCACAGAGCTTGAGGGCTTCCAGTTCGTCCCTGAACAGGGTAATCTGTTTCAGATCTACCAAAGAAATCCCGGTCGGTTTAAAGGCCCTTCCGCAAAATTTCCCTTCACAGTGTCTGAGTTTTCTTGGTCGAGGCGACATAGATATTCAAAATGTTAAATGAGTTATATGCTGCTTAACTGCAGCGATATAGGACTCCTACAAGCAAGCAATCACCAATTATCAATGACAGTCTGCATGTCCCTGACAGGCCTGATCAGTCCGGATAATCGGAAACTGCCTGCCAACCATGCCATCAACCACCGATTGCACGGTCTGTACCATGTTTCGGTCCGCATAAAAAACATCGATACCGACTTCAGCAAACCCCTGTAATGGCCGGGCACCTATTCCACCGACGACGATGGCATCGACATTGCTGTTTTTCAATAACTGAACAGGCACCATGCATCCCCCTGCACCATGTTCCTGATTGGCTACCGACGTCACATCGGCTATTACGTTATCCTTTATCTTGATAACGGTAAACACATCGCAATGACCAAAGTGCTCAGAGCGTCCAGCCTCAAGTCCACCGGGATTATCTGACGGTACGGCTAATGTAAGGGAATCAATCATCACTGTTTCTCCTGTAGGGATATTATTATTGTACGTTGTGTACTTATAGGGCAATTGCTTCATCGACCATAGAAATAATTTTTTCATATGTCTCTGCAAGCGAAAGGGGAAAGACTTCATCGTCAACCATGGCTCTGATATTATCGGCACTGAAATAAAAAAAACGAACTTGGGTCTTGTTATCCTTAGAAAACGTCATAACATGCTTTGGCATAAGTATTGCCCGCTCAGGGTTTGCCTGTAGACTCATGGCCGCTTTTTCCGGTTTGCATATTTGCATCATATGCAAATCAAATTCATCCGCGACCTCGGCTCCATGTTGACCAAAAGAATGGGCCATATCCATAGAATTTTCATTATGAATAACAAATCCATATTTTTTTACTACCTTTGACAGGTCTCCGGCGAATTCAACTGTCGATTTCGATGTTTCAGCCTTGTACAAATGGTCGCTCATGTCCATACCTCCAAAAAATTTATACTATAAAAATTGCACAAATACGCAACTCTTTTTGAGCATATGCACATATTATATCTTTTACCATACGCTGTCAAGTGCCGAAAACCTTCGCCATTTCTTTTTTTGAATCCACATCCTGAAAAAATTTTTTACTATTCAATACCAATCACATAGAACAGCACTGGCTGGTATACACGACGTTCTTTTCCATGGACAACAGCCATACATTCAAGTAATTTGATTACTTTTACCCACGTTGTTCAGTCCGGGGCATTTTGAAAGAGAGGTTTTTCATTCAGCGTTGTTCTCCTCATTAAAAAAAGAAGAGGTGTATGACATCCTTGGTACGCAAGTCTCGGATTCTTACTTGATGTAACACACAGATAATGAAACATTTCTTACACATACTATTTTTCACAACCATTGCCCCGCTGTTCTTCTCGCCAATGCTCTTGGCTGACCAACAAGAAGAACCGGAACTGGTCGACATTATCATCACCACCTCGGAAAGCCACCTTCTTCTCTTTGCCACCGTAAAAAATGGTTTCACGGATGAAATGATCCAGGCAACGCATAACGGTATTCCAATTACCTTTAACTTTGACATTGAACTTGAAGCGGTTCACAATAACTGGTTTGACTCCACGCTGCTCGAAACTACGCTCATACACACCCTGCGCTATAACTCTTTCAAACAAGAATACGAGGTGACAATTTCTGAGAAAAACGGCCAGGCGACAACTACGCGATCACTGGAGGAGGCGAAACAACTCATGGTTGAAATAAGTGGCTTTCCGCTGATTGAGCGCAAAAATCTGATACCTGATGCACCGTATGCACTGAAAATCAAAGCAACCCTAACAGAAACGACCTTACCGCTTGGCATGCATTATGTCCTGCCCTTTACCTCCCTGTGGAATTTTGAAACAGATTGGCGAACCGTTGAATTTCGCTATTGACCTTGATTGTAAAGAATAACATCTTCCTTCTCAGATAAAGCAGCATGCTCACACTGGAACAGAAAAGAAAGAAACAGCGACTTATCCGCTATGTCATTATTTTCTGTGCCCTGCTCATCCCTCTTCTGGGTTATGTGCAGAGCGGCCTGCTCAAAGGGGAAACCTCCCTGCCCATCTCAAGCACGGTCCTCATCTTTGCCCTGATAAATATCAATGGCCTGCTACTGCTGCTTATGCTCTACCTGGTGCTGCGTAACCTGGTCGAACTGGTCTTTGAACGGAAGCAGAAAATACTTGGTTCGAAACTGCGAACCCGACTTGTTATCTCGTTTATTGCCCTATCGCTGGTACCTACAGCCATCCTGTTTATTGTTGCCCTGCGTTTTGTCTCAACGTCTATGGACTACTGGTTCAACACAAATATCGAAGACTCTCTGCAAGCCTCGCTCAAACTTGCACAAACCATTTACCAAGATACTGAGAAACGCGCCGAGAACATGGGCAAGCAGGTTGCCCTGCTGATGGAAAACGGGACCGTGCAGATCGATGACATCAACGCGCTGCAGGAACTCTTTGAGCGTACGCTTGCCATTGCCCCTCCCGGTGCACCGGATGGACTTGTCCTGCTTGACCATAACCGAAAGGAACTTGTTGCCGTCCGCGGCCCCCGTCTCCTCCCCATTGTTCTGCCGACGACACCAAGCGAGGCTGTCCGGCTGGCCCGGGACAACGGACAGACAAAACTTGTATCCATGAACACCACTCTTGGTGAGCTTGTCCAGGCTATCGTTCCCCTCCAGCAATCACCAGACAACAATAGCCTGTATTTTCTGGTCACAACCCTGCTCATCCCCACCGATAAACTCTCGCTTATGCAGGCCGTCTCCAAAGGGATAACAGATTACCAGCAATTGGTCATGTTAAAGGCCCCGATCAAGCTCAGCCTCATCATCATCTTATTGATTATCACCCTGCTCATTCTCTTTGGCGCCATTTGGTTCGGCTTCTACATTGCCCGTACCTTAACCGGTCCGATCAACAAGCTTGCAGATGGGGCTGCTGGTTGACTCGTTCAACAGTATGACCACCGACCTTTTGGCCAGTAATCGGCAACTGGCACACGCCCATGAAGCCCTTCAGGATAGCACATCTATTGCAGAGCAGCGTCGACAGTACCTGGAAACAATCCTGAAAAATGTCGCTGCCGGCGTTATCGCAATCAACGAGGAGAATGAAATAACCACCATCAATCGTTTTGCCGAAAAATTATTGAAAATTGAATTGTCCTCTTTTTTGGGACAGGATTTTCACGAGGTATTGGCCAGGTCTCACGTTATGGTCATGGAGGGTTTTCTTCGCGAATTGCACGAGTCAGGAAGAAACTCCATAGAACGGCATCTGCGCCTTACCGTACGGGCCGGCGAGACCCTTTCTCTGCTGGTGAATGTGACCAGAATGTTTGACGATGAACAACAGCCCATCGGCTATGTTATTGTTTTCGACAACCTGACAAACCTTGAAAAAGCCCAACGTCTGGCTGCCTGGCAGGAAGTGGCTCGCCGCATTGCCCATGAAATAAAAAATCCCCTGACGCCTATCCAGCTCTCCGCCCAGCGGCTGCGTAAACGGTATATGGACAGCATCTCCAAAGACAAGGATATCTTTAATCAATGCACGGCCACTATCATTACCCAAGTGGATGAAATAAAGAGGCTGGTAAGTGAGTTCTCCGATTTTGCCCGCATGCCGAGAGTTAGAAAAAAACGCAGCGATATCAAGAAACTGATAACAGAGACACTGGTCCTGTACCGGGAAGGACACAAGCACATCAAGTTTTCCACCGCAATTGAACCCGAGATCCCGCCGTTCCTCTTTGATCCGGTACAGATGAAACGGGTACTGATCAACCTGCTCGACAATGCAGTAGGGATACTCCCCGAAGGAGGAGAAATCAGCATTACGCTCAAGCATGAACAGGGATGCGCCCTCATGTCGGTTGCCGACAACGGACCGGGAATCGACGAACAGGTGAAGACCCGACTGTTTGAACCCTATTTTTCAACCCGCAAGTCCGGCACCGGCCTTGGCCTTGCCATCACCCACACCATTGTAGCAGAACACAATGGTCTAATAACGGTAACCGATAACAGCCCAAGCGGCACTGTCTTTACAGTTGAGCTCCCGATAAATACCTGATATGTTCAGCTGTCTTCAGTCCTTGGTTCTTCAATTGCAAAAAACACAGATTTCTTTCCACCACAGTCCATACACGACAAAAGATGCCAATGCCGGATACTATCCTGATCATAGACGATGAACCGTCGATTCGAGATACCCTGTCCGGCATCCTTACCGATGAGGGATTCCATGCCTTGACCGCAGCCTCTGCCGAGGAGGGCTTGGTCCTCCTGGAAAAAGAAGACATCCAGCTCGTCCTGCTTGACATCTGGATGCCCGGCATGGATGGCCTGGAGGCACTGACCGTCATCAAAAAACGTTTTGAGCAGCCGGTCATCATGATCTCAGGACACGGTACCATCGAAACCGCTGTTCAGGCCACGCACAAAGGTGCTTTTGATTTTATCGAAAAACCCCTTTCCTATGATAAAATCATCCTGGCCATCAACAACGGCCTCCGGGTCGCCCACCTGGAACAGGAAAACAGACTGCTACGGGCTTCAACTCCTGAACATCCGGAAATAACCGGTAACTCACCTGCTGTTAATCGCCTTAAAGAACAGATTGAATTGGTGGCACCAACGGATGCATCGGTTTTGATTCTTGGTGGACACGGCACAGGTAAAGAACTGGTCGCGCAAACCATTCATCGCAAATCTAACCGCAATGCCCGACCCCTGGTTGAAGTCAACTGCGCGGCCATCCCTGAAGACCTGATTGAATCGGAATTATTCGGCCATGAGAAAGGTTCGTTTACAGGGGCCACAGAAAAACGACAGGGAAAATTCGACCAGGCCAATGGCGGCTCTCTCTTTCTCGATGAAATCGGTGACATGAGTCTGAAGAGCCAGGCCAAGGTATTACGCATTCTTCAGGAACAACGCTTTGAACGGGTGGGGGGCTCAAGGACAATTCATGTTGATGTCCGTATCCTTGCGGCAACCAATAAAAACCTGGAAGAAGAAATCACTGCCGGCACCTTTCGTGCCGACCTCTTCTACAGACTCAATGTCGTGCCTATCAATGTACCTGATCTCATTGACCGCCGTGAAGACATCCCCCTACTCCTTGAAGACTTCCTGATGCAGTTCAGAAGAAAAGGATTGGGAAAAAAGGAATTCACCCCCGAAGCAGTCGATCTGTTTACACAGCATCACTGGCCGGGAAATGTACGTGAGTTAAAGAATATGGTGGAACGACTACTGATCATGACATCGGAATCCGTCATCAGGCCCGAAGCAATTCATCTGTTCCTCGGCAGAACAACCAAAAAAGCCGAACCCGCGTCCTTTGATAGCAGGACACCCGATTACCGTCATCTTAATTTCAAAGAAGCGCGTAAGCAGTTTGAACATGATTACCTGAAAGCGCGACTGGTGGAAAATGAAGGTAATATTTCACGGACCGCACAGCAGGTAGGCATGGAGCGAAGTCACCTCCATAAAAAAGTCAAGTCCCTGGCGATAGAACTCAACTCGAACGATGAAGGGCAGTAATCAAAGCCGACTTCGTCAATGTCGGTGTCGTAAAAAACCTCGCCACCGACGGCGGTTAGGGTATAATTCATTGGAGTTATCTACATTGCAAACGACGACTTGGGCTTTTTAAGAGTCCATCATGGTTGAAGGTTGCAAAAGTAATGTAGAAGCAATACATAAAATTTGTACAACAGAGAAAACGTATTCAATACAATGGATGCCCTAAAATTTAGGCTGTCCGTATACAACTAGAGGTGTTTTCATGGTTTTTCCAGAATACCGGCCCCGCCGGATGCGACAGAATGATACTCTACGGGCCATGATCCGTGAAACCAGACTTTCACCGGACCAGATGATTTATCCACTCTTTGTCATGCCCGGCAAAGGGAAGAGAGAGGAGGTATCTTCCATGCCCGGAGTTTTCCGGTTATCCGTCGATCAGCTGCAGAAAGAGGCACAGGCCTGCATGGAAGTCGGTGTCAACTCGGTCATCCTGTTCGGCCTGCCGGAGAAAAAAGATGCCATGGGCTCCGGGGCCCATGCCAAGGACGGTATAGTGCAACGGGCGATCCGCGAGCTGAAGAATAGCGCACCGGAAATGAACGTGGTAACCGATGTCTGTCTGTGCGAATACACCGATCACGGCCATTGCGGATGTCTGATCGGAAACGAAGTAGACAATGACACCACCTTGGAACTCCTTGCAAGAACAGCATTATCACACGCACAGGCAGGCGCTGACATGGTTGCCCCCTCAGACATGATGGATGGCCGAGTCAGCGAGATCCGTACCACGCTTGATGAAAATAACTTTCACATGGTGCCGATAATGTCCTACGCGGTCAAGTATGCCTCAGCTTTTTATGGCCCGTTCCGGGACGCTGCTGACTGTGCTCCGCAATTCGGCGATCGACGCAGTTATCAAATGGATCCGGCCAACAGCCGTGAGGCAATGCGGGAGGCCACGCTCGACGTGGATGAAGGGGCTGATATCCTGATGGTCAAGCCGGCTGTTGCCTATCTTGATATTATCAGTCGCCTCCGTGACGAGTTTGATTTACCGGTGGCGGCGTACCATGTCAGTGGTGAATATGCCATGATTAAAGCGGCTGCGGAAAAGGGTTGGATAGACGGTGACCGGGTCATGGCCGAGACCCTGCTCTCCATCCGCAGGGCAGGCGCAGATATCATTCTCACGTATTTTGCCAAAGACATGGCCCGTCTCTTACAGCAACAGGGGTAGGCCCTGAACAAACGGCCGTGTCCAAGGGAGGATCACCGGGAACGAGCACGCAAAACCAGCCGGACGACATTGTCCGGCTTCTTTCTTTTCGGTGCAATAAGGAAAAAATTTCAGGAATGATGAAGCAGAGATCGTTTGCAGCTGACCCCAGAGAGTTTTAACCAGAGAGATACCACTATTACGGCTCCGATTGTGTCGGCGGCAACATCCCAGGCACTGGGAAACCTTCCGGGAATAAAGGATTGGTGCCACTCATCGCTAAGACCATAGGCAAAGCAAAACAGAATCACCAGCATGCCGATACGGCAGGGATTTTGACGAATCATTTTTCCTGGAAGAGCAAAGAGAGCAGTTGCAGCGAGAATCCCGTAGACCAGCATGTGGAGAATTTTATCAATGTTCACCACCTCCGGCAGCTCGAAGGTGTCTCCCGGCTGATGGGAAAGAAAAAATATCGTCCCCATGACAACAAACATGGGGACAAGGCGATAGTAATGCCACCCGTGTGCCATGGAACAATCAGGCAGGTGCCGAGTCGGTAGAGTTATCTGAATCCAGATGTACCTGGTCCAACATTTCCCTGGTATACCGTTTGTAGATTCGTTTTATGGCCGCATTAATCTGCTGGGTCGGGGCAAGCGTAAGCTCATTCTCCTGCTTATCGGCATAGGCGGTTAAGTACAAACGTTTGTTGCGAAGAGCATAGGTGTGACTCCAATTGATCTCAATGGTCTCTGGATTTTCATCAAGCTCAATCGCAACGGCTTCCCCAGCCATGGCCACCTGAACGGCATCGCTATCAGTCACTTCCAGCACCCATGCATCGCCGGCCGAATCGCTGAAAAACACGAACACTCCCAATTCGCGCAAGACTTCCTCTTTTTTCGCTGCCGCAGCCTGAATCTTTTCGATTTCTCCCATCAGGGAAATCTTCATCTGCGCCATGGGAGTGACTTGCTGTCCGCTCCGTACCAAGGAGAGACAACAGTGCTTATATTTTTTCCCGGAACCACAGGAGCACGGTTGATTCCTGCCTATTTTACCCATTGCTATTTTTCCAGATTAAAAAAGTTGCTGTGAAATAAAGAACTGCAAACGTTATCATCCATTATGAACACTTGGAATATCCACAATCCCGGCAGGTCTCGCACCCTTCCTCAAAGACCAGTTTCCCTGTACATTCGGGACATTTTGATGCAAAACCATGTTGTGTTCCAGCCATGAACGATTTCAACAGCTTACCAAGCTGAGCGGGCAAGTCAAGCATGTGACCGCTGGAACGATCAAGCTGCTTAATGACCTCGTCCATGGGGATCTGGTAACGCAGGGCCAGCGATACCAAGCGGCAGGTGGTTGTCCACATGGTCGACTTATCCTTGAGGTCAACACGGTTATCAAAGGGGAATTTAGCAAAAACCTCCATCGGATTTTCATAATCATCAAAACAGACAATAAGATAGATGGTATTGCCGTTGGCATCTTTGAGACGATAGCGTTTGGCGCTGAGCACATCGGGTAAATCTTTTTTCTCGACAATACCGGTTGATGAAACCAGCGCTGTTTTGTCATCATCAGATGATCCTGTTTTCAATACCTGATGTTCCCTGGAACCATCGCGATAGACCGTCAATCCTTTGCAGCCAAGATCAAAACCCAGCATGTAGGAAAAACGAACATCATCTTTGGTTGCACTTGCGGGCAGGTTAATGGTTTTACTGATCGACGAATCCACTCCGTTTGTCTGCAGGGCTCCCTGCATTTTAATATGTTGTTCAGGACTTACATCCTGGGCGGTACGAAAAACCTCCTGCCACTTTTCAGGGATATCGTCATGACCGATGACCGTTCCTGAATCGGCAACATTTTTCATCAACTCGTCAGAGTAAAAACCATGCTCCCTGGCAATGGTTTCAAAATGCTTGTTGACCATGAAAAAACGGTCGCCATCCATAACGTTCTTTTCGGCGACAATGGAAAAGTACGGTTCGCAGCCTGAGGCACAATCTGCAACCATGGAAACCGTTCCGGTTGGTTGAATCGAGGTCAGGGCCGCGTTTCTCCTGGCAGGATAATCGTTGCTTTCCGCATCATAGGCGGGGAACGATCCTTTTAACTCTGCCAGCTCTTCGGATGTTTTTTCGGCTTCGTGACGGATAAAGCGCATGATCTCGGCAGATGTCTGCCGCCCTTCTTCAGAGGAGTAGGGAAGCTCCAGCTGAATAAGCATATCATGCAGGCCCATGATCCCGAGACCGACCTTTCTGGTCTTTTGTGTCATCTCCGCGATTTCAGGGATGGGAAATCGATTACAGTCAATGACGTTGTCTAAAAAACGGACGGCAAGACGCACGGTCTGTTCCAATCGGGGCCAATCAACGGCATCATCCTTTACATACTGTCCCAGATTGATCGAGCCGAGATTACAGGATTCATAAGGAAGCAGCCATTGCTCGCCGCACGGATTAGTTGCCTCAAATCGACCGAGCTGAGGAGTGGAGTTGGCTCGGTTTGCCGCGTCGATAAACAACACACCGGGCTCGCCGTTATGCCAGGCGAGATCGACAATCTCATCAAACACTTTTCCGGCATGCAAACGTTCAACAACCTTACCGTTTGAGGGATCAATCAAATCATATTCCTGATCGCTACGAACAGCCTCCATAAATTGGTCTGTTATGGCGACGCTGAAGTTAAAATTGGTGAACCGATTCTGATCTTCTTTGGCATGGATAAAATCAATGATGTCAGGATGATCAACACGCAACACCCCCATGTTGGCACCACGTCTTTTACCTCCCTGCTTTATGGTTTCGGTGGCAGCATCAAACACGGCAGCAAAGGAAAGCGGCCCGGAGGCGACGCCCTGGGTTGACTGGACAGCAGAATTCTTTGCTCGCAGGCGTGAAAACGAATACCCGGTGCCACCGCCTGTCTTGTGAACCAGGGCACCATTGCGTATGGATGTAAAGATACCGTCCATGGAGTCATCAATGGGGAGGACAAAACAGGCGGACAATTGACCGAGATCCGTACCTGCATTCATAAGACAGGGGGAATTGGGCAGGAAATCGAGATGATAAATCATATTGAAAAAGCTATCGCGAAGAACGCTATAATCATCATACTCCTGATCCACTGCTGCTACGGCATCTGCAACACGGCGACAAAGCGACTCCCAGTCTTCCGATGGGACGCCGTCCTTGCTCTTAAGATAGTAACGTCGGGCAAGCACCGTTTCAGCCGTATCAGTCAACACCTGTTTCACCATATCTCTGGTCATACGCCCCCCTTCCACCAGATTAAAATTCTAAAATGACCTTGATAACACCAAAAAATCCTGGCACACTCAACGCCAGGACTAAACCCTTATAACACAACATATAGAGGGGTTCAAATGTTTTCTGTCCTACATGTTGTATTTTTATAAA
>CALZIH010000145.1 GCA_945787305.1 uncultured Desulfobulbaceae bacterium
CATACATCTTTCCAGCTTTTTCTCCAATATTGCTGTCCTGTAAAAGTCCAAAACGCTGTTTGCACTGTAGGGAAATACAGTGAGATATGACCTCTCCGCTCTCGGTGGCAAGGCTTTTTACGACACCGACAATATTGACAACTGTGTCATAATGTTGTAGCATTCCCCGTCTAACGGTTCAGAAAGGTGGAAGTAAACACTTTCCGATTCCTGAACCTCCTATCTCTTGTTGTTCCACAAAGGGTTTCTCGTCAACGGGGAACCGATAGAAAAAATAGAACGTTCTGGTGTGCACATGACGAAAAAATCTATGGACACAAATCCCGGTTTTAGTGCCGAGGTTGTTGCCCAGCCTGGTGGGGCCCATTTAAACTCCTGTTTTTCCTGCGGCGCCTGCAGCGGAGCTTGTCCGGTCAGTCAGGCTATTCCTGACTTTGATCCCCGTAAAATTATCCACATGGTACGGATGGGTATGGAAGAGCGGTTGCTTGATTCTGACCTGCTCTGGTATTGTTCGAGTTGCCGTGGCTGTGTTTTTGTCTGTCCGCAAGATGTGAGCTTTGCCGATATTATGGGTGCTCTATGGAAATTGGCCTCGAAGAAAGGCTATGTCACACCGGAACAGTTGGTGGATAAGGGGAAGGCTGCAGAGGTGCAGCGTGATCTTTGTGTTTCCTGCTTGACCTGCGTCCGGGTTTGCCCGTGGGAAGTTGCCAAAATCGATGACGGCGGCTTTGCCTCTATTGACGTGGAAGACTGCCGGGCCTGCGGTATCTGTGTGGCAGAATGTCCCGCCCAGGCGATAGTCCTCAATGAATCTGAAGATGAGCGGTTGATAGCCGCCTGTGGTGTTTAATATTTTTGTGGAGTTTGCACGATGAGCTTTACCCCGGATATTCGATTGTTCAGTTGTCATTATGCCTCTCAGCAGAGCTGCGCTCATGAAGGGAAAGAACTACAGGAACTCGGTTTTCCTGAAAATATCAGCATGACCCGTATCCCTTGTACCGGTAAGCTGGAAGTGGCTACCATGCTCAAGGCCTTTGAAGACGGGGCCGATGCAGTGTATGTGGTGGGCTGCCCGGTCGATGCTTGTCATAATGTTCAGGGCAGTAAGCGGGCGGAAAAAAGAGTTGCTGCGGTACGAGAGGCCCTGCAGGAGTTGGATGTTGAACCGGACCGAGCCCGAATGTACCATCTTGGCCGTGGGTTGCATCCTGAGTTTGTTGATGCCGGAAAAGAAATGAACACGAGAATCGAAAAAATAGGGCCTAGCCCGTTCTAAATATTTTTCATGAGGTGTAGTGATGATTGTTGCCGAGCGTAAGCCGCTTGCTGAAATATTGGATATGGTCAAGGATTGTAAAAAAATTCTTGTTCTTGCATGTAAAGGTTGCGTGACCGTATGTTCTGCCGGTGGTGAACGTGAAGCTGAAATTCTTGCTTCTCTTATCCGTCTTGGCTTGAAGAAAAACGGCCACTCTGCTGAAGTCAGTGAAAAATCACTTGTCCGGCAATGTGACCGTGAATATGTAAATGCCATTGATGAGTGGAAGGGAAAATATGATGCCATTGTCTCTACAGCCTGCGGCGTTGGGGTCAACTTTATAGCGAATCTGCGACCGTCTGATAATGTCTTTCCAGCACTGAACACTACCTTTTTCGGTGGCTCGGCAGAACAAGGGATCTGGAGCGAGCAGTGCGCCGGTTGTGGTGACTGTGTTCTCCATCTGACCGGCGGCCTCTGTCCGGTGGCCCGTTGTGCAAAAAGTTTGATGAACGGTCCCTGTGGCGGATCCGTTAACGGCAGTTGTGAAATCCACCCGGATGTCGACTGTATCTGGCAGATGATTTATGATCGAATGGGCCGTCTTGATCGCCAGAAAGAGATGGCGCAATCGGCTCCCATCAGAGATTGGTCAACTGCTGGTCACGGCGGTCCCCGCAAGCAGGTTCGTGAGGATCTGACTGTTTCATAGTACATTGGGTTGAAGGACGTAGTGGATGCCATCCTTCGCGACAGTCTTCACCCGCAGCTCTCGCTGTCGCTTGCTAAAGCCCAGCAGCGAATCGTCCACAGCCTGACCCCACTGGCACCGGAGACGGTGAGCCTTGACCTGGCTCTTGGTCGTCTCCCGGTGCGCTCCATCAAGAGCACCCTTCCTAAGCCTTCTTTTTGCCAGTCAACCCGTGACGGGTATGCAATATGCGATTCTCTGTCACAACAGGGGAAAAAGGCCGCCTTTCGCCTGATCGGTGAAGTTGCTGCCGGCTCTCTTGAATCTCTGACCCTATGCCCCGGTGAGGCGGTCCGTATTATGACCGGCGCTCTGGTCCCGATCGGTTGCAGGCGTGTTGTACCGTTTGAGGTCTGTAGGGAAGAGGGGGAAGCGGTGATTATACCTGATGCTGCCCTGGCTGGTGCCAATTCCTTTATCCGTCGCCGTGGACAGGATCTTCCCAAAGGAAGGGTAATTGCCGGACATGGCAAGCGGCTGTCGCCTGATCATCTCCTTTTACTGGCGGAAAATGGCTGGTCTACCGTTGACGTGTATCAAAGGCCTGGGGTCGCGATTCTTTGCACAGGAAGCGAGTTGGTCTATCCGGGGCGAAAACTGCTCCAGGGGCAGAAAGTTTCAGGTAATGGCGTACTGTTGCGGGCCCTTGTTGAAGAGGAGGGAGGGGAATGCCTGAACGTAGACACGGTTGCTGATACGACGGATGAGATTGTGGCTGCGCTTGAGGACATACTTACAGGTAAACCCGATATGATTCTGACCACCGGGGGAATGGGGCCGGGTAAATTTGACCTTCTTGAACGCATCTTTGCCCGTTTAGGCGGTGACGTCGTTTATAACAGCCTGCAGGTACGCCCAGGAAAATCAACCATGTATGGGCACTTGGCCGGAATACCTCTTTTTGCCTTGCCGGGGCCTCCACCAGCGGTGCGCCTGCTTTTTCATGAACTCGTTGCTCCGGGCCTGTGCAAACTCCAAGGCATGCGCCGTCCATTTTCGCCGCTTGTCAAAGCACGCTCATTGGAACCGATTTCTGCCGGAAAAAGCCATCATTTAAACCTCAAGGGTGGAGTGGCAATCCTTAAAGATACAACCCTCTTTGTTCGTCCTGCCGGTCGGCAGGATACGATAAATGCTATCCTGCATATTACCGGCAGAAAAACAACGTGCGCTGTCGATGATGTAGTACCTGTTCGACTGACTCGATCGTTTATGTAGCTGGATCTGATTTTGGTTCAGTTATTGTTGGCAGGTTGGACAGTAAAATGTTGCCCGGCCACCGACAAGCCGCTTTTTGATGGGTTCACCACAGATTGGGCACGGTCCGTTAGCCTGATTGTATACATTGAGTTGGAGTTGAAAGTACCCTCGTGAACCACTGCTGCCGATAAAGTCCGAAATCGTACTCCCACCCGCCTCAATGGCCCGGGTGAGTATTTCCCGACAGTGCATAATGATGGTTTGCCATCTGTTCGCAGTGATTTGATTGACCGGTGTTTCCGGGGCGATGCCGGCTGCAAAAAGAGTCTCGTTGGCGTAAATGTTGCCAACGCCGGCAATCAGGCGGCTGTCCATGAGAAAGGCCTTGACCGGCAATCTCCGTTTTGCAGCAAGTTGTTGCAGCGCTTCCGCAGTGAAGTGTTCACTAAAGGGTTCAATTCCTTTGGAGGCAGAGAAGTTCTTTTCCTGTTCGACAGCCTCTCCTGCCGGCCATACGAGGATGGAGCCGAATCGCCGGCTGTCGTTGTAACGCAGCTCCATGCCGTCATCAAGACATAGCCTGAGGTGGTCATGTCTGGCCTTGGGTTGCGATTGTGGAAAAAGCCCAAGCTTTCCCGTCATGCCTAAATGAACAACCAGTACGCTGCCTCCCTTCATTCTAAAGAGAAGATATTTTGCCCGCCGGTCAATGGTGCTGACCTGTTGTCCCTGGATTGATTCCTTTAACAGTTTCCGTGGAATCGGAGTACGTAAGCGTTTGTTGCTCCAGTGCACATTGATAATTTGTCGGTGAGGTAGGTGCGGCAGGAGGCCGCGACGGGTCACTTCGACTTCTGGTAGTTCAGGCATTGTTTATTCCCGGCACCAGGCCAGTATGTATTGATCAAGGAGGATGGCCCGGACGGTTTGCAATTGGTTTGTTGCGGTGAGGCGGCATTCAACACGCCATGAATGTTGTCGATAATCAGGATGGATTTGTTCAATGACAATGGCCTCAAAGATGCCGGACTGATCAGGGAGTTTATGTTTTTTGAGAGCCTCCTTGACAGCCCAGAGAAGGGTCAACCCGATTTGCATATTATCGGGTAACAGTTGTCGAGCTAAAGAAATTTCAGCGGCTGTTGCGATGCGGTCCTTTACCTTGAGAATCTGGGGGCCAATGTGTTGAATATCGATTCCGCATCCATGGCCTGCTGCTATCGCAACCGCGTATTGATGACTGTGGGAGATTGATACTTTGTGCAAATGACCAGTTGGGGCTGAGGTGAGTATCGGTTGTCCATGAACGTCGGGTAAGATCGAAAATACATCTGCCCGATGGGGTGAACCTTTGCTCTTGTTGATCTGCAGTAGGCAATGTTTCGCTGCAATTCTACCGCTGAGCCATTCGTGCCGACGCTTGGGAAAGCGAAATCGTCTTAGATATTCTCTTTCATCATCGCTGAACCATGAGAGAAGCGACTGTTGCTCTGTATTGAGTATAGCAGCAACCAGTGAAATATCGATTCGAGCAAGGCACGCATCAGGCTGTCGGTTATGGTGCAGTTGAATATTCCCTTGGTGATCGTATTGTCGGTTAAAAAAGTCTTTCATCTCCCTTCTATAGCGACAAGTTCTTGTCATATCTCATGGAGGCAGTATAATCAGATTCGTCTTACTTGTTTTGTATGTTCTTGAAAAGCACTTGCATCTATGCTGTCCTATTGTCGGTGTCGCAAAAAGCCACGCCACCGACGGCGGAAAGGTTATAAACTTTTTTAATTCCTTACATTGCAAACAGTATTTTTGACTTTTTAAGAGTTCTTCAACATTGTCGGTGTCGCAAAAAGCCTCGTCACCGACGGCGGAAAATTCATAAGTCGCTGTATTTCGGTAAAGTGCAAGTGTCGTTTTCGATTTTATACGAGTTCATCAACATTGATTCTACCATAAAAAGCCATGATTTCCCTTGCTGATATTACATCCTTTGACGTTATCGTCGTTCTTATTGTTCTTGCCTTTATTGGTCGCGGTGCCTGGGTAGGTTTTATGCGACAACTGGCAGCCTTTCTTGCCCTGGTCGGCAGCTATTGGGTTGCCGGGCGATATAACGGGCAATTGATGCCCTATGTGGATGGATTTGTAACGAATCCAAAGATGGTTTTCTTTATCTCATTTGGCCTGCTGTTTTTTTTAAGCGCATTGCTCTTTATCCTGGGTGGCAAGGTTCTGCGCCGGGTGATGGAAATTACGCTGCTGGGTTGGTTTGACCGATTTCTTGGACTCATGCTCGGTGCGTTTAAAGGTGCGGTTCTGGCCTCTCTGTTGTACATGATATTGGCCTCCAGTCTCTCTGCATCCAATGATTTGTTAAAAAAATCATTTAGTTCTAAGTATCTTGCCAAGGGTGCAGACATGCTCTATCAACTCATCCATGATCCAAAATTGCAAGAATACTTTCTGCCCAAAGAGCCGGCGATTCCGGAAGGTAAGGAAGGATTTGTGCCGGCAGAGGAGGTGCAATCGCAGGAAAAGCCTGAAAACAAGTAAACGGTTGAATGGCAAAGATGTTAGAGCTAGAGCGTCACAAACGGGAGTAGAGGCGGGCAAGGCGATAAGGAGAAACTCCCAGTGCCATTCCCGTAAGCATCAATTGGTTGAGGATGGTCGTTTTGAAAATCCCCAGTCGTTGCCAGCGCCGGGCCGAAGTGGTTGCCGGCGCATGAACAATGCGAATTTTACCCAATCGCCTCAGGCGAGCTAGCAGGGGGAATTCTTCCATGATGGGTTGGTTGGGAAAACCACCGACTTGTTCAAAAACATGCTTTTTCATGAACAGGGCTTGGTCGCCATAAGGTAACTGCAATAGTCGGCTACGCAAGTTAGCACCCGCTTCTATGAGGCGATAGGGTCGGCCTGGGTGATCAATGGCCAGGCAAAAGGCTCCGGCAACTGTGCCGGGAGTATCAAGAGTTTCCTGGACAGCGCTGCAAAATACATCAGGGAGACGGGTGTCGCAGTGGAGAAAAAGCAGGGTGCCGCCACTCGCTGCGGCTGCCCCCACATTTTGTTGGGTCCCTCTGCCGGGTGAAGAAGAAAGGAGTTTGACCGGGTAACGGCCAACCATTTGTCGGGTTTGGTCCGTGCTGCCGCCATCGACAAGAATATGCTCAATTCCATGTGCCTTTGGCAGATGTTCAAGGAATTGGCGAATCTGCTGTTCTTCGTTAAGAATTGGTGTGATGATTGAAATATTCAAGGTCTTCCGGGCGGTCAATGTCGTTGAGGGGAGGGAGCAAGGCATAGGAGCTGTTGGCAGCCTTGGTTCGGTCAAGGGTCTGTTGCAGAACCTCGGCTGTTCCCCAAGCCGTGTCAGCCAGAAGCGCGAACAGGTTTGATACCTGGTATCCGGTGCTGATGCCGATGAGATAGTAGCCGCCATCAAAGGTCGGGCCAAGGATCAAGTCATGGGTATCCAACAAGTTTAATGCCTTGCATATCAGGTCGTTGTTCAGCCCGGGACAGTCGGCACCGAACAAGACGATTCGTTGGTCACCCCGGTTCCGGGCATGGATAAAAGCTGCGGCCATTCTTTGTCCCAGATCCTTTCCGCATTGTTCAACCAAAGGGATGTGGGGAAACCAATCCTGCATCAGGGTATCTGAGCCGCCAGCGTAGAATATAGTCAGGGCCAGGTTTGAATCAGCTGTCATGGGGGCCATCTGCTCAACACAGTGTTCAGTCAGTTTTCTGTGTAGATTGGCCGCTCCTTCTGCACCAAGGGCTGGGATGAGGCGGGTTTTTACATGGCCGGGTTCTGGGAATTTTGTAAAGAGGATAAGTCGATCTGACATTGCAGGATTCATGTTTCGGGTTCAAAGGGTGGTCTGTTTACCTTGTCCACACTGTAAATAAAAATATCCTGCGGGCAAAGTCTTTTTTGTATTGAAGGGGTGGTTGCGTGGCACGTGGACAACGACAGAAGAAAAAACCACATTCGTATTATCAGAGATCCTATCGACGATGTGTCCAATCGGGACTCGTTTCAAGCTGGGTGCGGATGATGGAGACGGATCTGCATATTCTAGCTTCCACCAGAGTAGACGATGAGGCCCTGGCCGTTGTTTCTGCGTTGCGAGCCGAGATTGAACAGT
>CALZIH010000146.1 GCA_945787305.1 uncultured Desulfobulbaceae bacterium
CATTTTAGTAGAAAGCATTCGCTGAAATATCAAAACACTACAGTGTCCGCTTCAAAATTGGCTAAGTTTCAGTGGTAGTCACAAAGAAAAAACAAAGAACGAAGGCGGGGCACACAACCTTTGCCACCCCACCCACGCGAAAAGTCTCCCTTTAGAGACGCCCCATGTTGCTGTTGTATCGACATTAACAAGGAAAATGAAATACCAGGTCGCAGTAGAGAGACAAACGGTCATGCCTTAAAGATGGATGGAACAATATGATGTCGATTGAGCAGCTTATAGAAATCGGTCCGATTCCTATGCGCTATCCTCGCCGCCTGAGAGACGTTGCCGCGCGTGGTCTGTAGCAGCTGAATCAGATACTGCTGTTCAAACTGTCGGCGTGCCTCGGCAAGGGGCTGGATTTTTCGCTGGTGTTGCTTAATGGCATCGTGAAGAAGATCTTCAGATATCAAAGGACCGGTCGACAGGGCTACAGCATGTTCAACCACGTTATACAGCTGCCGTACGTTGCCGGGCCAGGCAGCATCAACCAAAAACTGCATGGCCTCGGGGGTAAATTTCTTCACCTGCTTATCCGTTTCGTCAACAAGGTTACTGATAAAATAATCTGCAAGTAAGGGTATATCTTCTTTCCGTTCGCTTAACGGCGGCAATTCCAGGCTGACGACATTCAAGCGATAGAAAAGATCCTCCCTGAACTTTTTCTCCTCGATTGCCTCCTCAAGGTCTCGATGGGTTGCCGAAATAATCCGCACATCCACGGGAACAGGCTGGGCGCTGCCCACGGGTCGAACCACTCGTTCCTGCAGGACCCTAAGCAGCTTGACCTGTAAATGAAGTGGCATATCACCTATTTCATCAAGAAACATTGTACCGCCATGGGCCGATTGGAAAAGACCGGCATAACTTCGAGAAGCACCGGTAAAGGAGCCCTTGACATGACCAAACAGTTCCGATTCCAACAGGGTTTCCGGAATGGCTGTACAGTTGACAGGAATAAAGGGACCATTCCTGCGGGAACTGGCTCGATGAATGGCAATGGCCAGTAACTCCTTGCCGGTTCCACTTTCCCCACGGATAAGCACCGTGGTATCAGTGTCTGCCACGAGCCTAGTCCTGGACAGCAACTCTTCCATGCGCGCACTTTTTGAGATGATATCTCGCCGCCATTCGGCATCATCCTCGGCCGAGACCTGCACTCCGCCAGTGGAAAACTGCAACGCCTTTTCCACTTCACCCAGTAGATCTTTTCCATCAACCGGCTTGGTCAGAAAGGAAAAGACACCCTGGCGGGTTGCCTCTACCGCTTCGGGAATAGAGCCATGAGCAGTAATAATAATTACCGGCACCGCCTTGTTCCGCTCACGAATCGCCTCAAACACCGCCAACCCGTCAATCCCCGGCATACGGAGATCTGTCAGTACCACATGCGGATTACTGACGGAAAACTTTGCCAGAGCCTCCTCACCGCTTAATGCGGTAATCACCTCATAGCCGTCACTTTCCAGTCGCACCTTCCACAACTTGAGGAGATCTTCTTCGTCATCGACCAAAAGAACCCTGTATCCTGCTTTATTCATGAACCGTGTTCCCTGTTTTTAATTATATTTTCAATATTTTTTAACTGTTCTATCTGGTTGCGAAGCTCCTGAATTCTTACTTTATCCTGCTCGCTCTGCCCCTGAAGCTTTTCAACCTCCGTCTGCAACCTCATTACCTCTGCCTCAAGCTCTTCCTTTTCGTCAAGCATCTTTTTGCGGCTACTCCAGCGAGTCACCTTCGCCTGATCAAGACGTTCAACCAACCCAAGCAAACCGGCCATCTCCTCCCGACTGTCCGGGTGTTCTTGAATATACTGCTCAAGGACATCTTTGCCCTGTTGAAACTGTTCATAGTTCGCTTTTATATTCAAACTTAGACAGATAAACCGTAAACTGTCTTCATCGCTGCCATATTCAAGATGTCTCTCCGCTGCCTCAAAATGGGCATTAAACTCCTTGCTCCGGATAGAACCAAGACCCTGCAGACAGGAAAGAATATAACTGCTGTCAGCAGGCCGAAAGACAACGGTCGGCTCAAGCTCCTCGTTGGCGCCCACTGCCTGTCTGCTTGCGGCGACACACCCGCTCAACAAAAAAGCCAAAAACAATAGGATTAAAAAATTCTTCATACAATTACTCATGACTCCATTGGTAAAACTACAGAAAATCGGGCACCTGTTTCACTAGAGAGCAAACGAACACTCCCGCCGTGATTCTGTACGTACTCTCTTGCTATTGCAAGACCGAGACCCGATCCTTTTACAATTGCCTTTTTCGCCTCTTTTCCCTGAAAAAAAGGAGAAAAAATCCTTGACCGGTCTTCCTTATCAATCCCTGCACCACTATCTTCGACCAGAAAAATAGCCTTTTGCTCTTCTGTTTTTAACCGTAGGCGAATCTTTCCCCGATCCGGTGTGAATTTCACCGCATTGGAAACCAGGTTATCAAATACCGTCTTCAACTGTGCGTTGTCGCCCTTGATCGTAATGCTGGCCAAGGCCATGTCCACAGTAACCTGTCGGGCAAGCAGAGCATTTTTATGATCGGACACCACACTCCTTATAATTTCATCAAGGCGCAATTCCGACATTTCCATGGGGGTCTTTCGCGCCTGCGACATATTAAAATCAAGTATATTTTCAATGAGTCGCTGCAGCTTATTACTGTTTTTATCAAGTATGGCGACCACATCCTTCTGGCTTGAATTCATGGGCCCTACAAGCTCATCCCGTAACAGACCGGCTCCCTCTTTGATGGACGAAAGAGGCGTTTTCAACTCATGGGAGATGTGAGCAATCATCTTTATTTTTTCTCGGTCAAGCTCGGCCAATCGCATACGCAACCAGTCCAATCGCTCGCCAAGGGCCTCGAGGTCTCTTGGCCCTGAAACCTGCACCGGGGTGGTAAAGTCACCATTTCCAAGGTGCTCGATCCCACGATCAATTTGTCGAATGGGCTTGGAGATCAGGGTAACAAAAAGGATGATAAAAAGGATACTGAAACCAATCAACCCAGAGGTCTGCCAGGCAAGGGTCTTTTTCCCCTTGCTGACATTTTCCTGCAGCTGGGTTACCTCACTGCTGATTACTTTATTGCTTAGTGCCGCAAGCTCGGTTGACAGGTCATTTATTTGCTGGTAGCGATCAAGGATTCCCTGTAAACTTTTACCCCGCTGCTCCGGATCACCGGAGAGGTGATTGAGTACCGCGATAATATGATTCTCTTCTGCCTGCAACTCTAACGATAATGTTGTCAAGGCCTCGTCATCAGCTGAAAACAGCAGGTGAGAAAACGCCTCTGCAAGCTCTGCGTGGACCCTGTTCACAGCTTCAAGCTGTGAGGATTCGCCAAGGACACTGTACAAACGCGCCTTACGCTCCTGATCCTTCAACAGGTCGGCAATACGACGAACATTGCTGGTTCGTCCCACTGAGCTATACACAGTCATGGCGCTTTGCATGACCAGTCCATCCAAAATCTGAACCGAACTGAACAGAGCCGTCAACAGGGGCAGAGCAACAAAAACAAAACCCGTTAACAGAAGGGCAAAAAAGGACTGGGGCCTATACCATCGCACGAATAATCACCTACCGAGATACATATAATCAAGATAAACTACACGGGCACGCTGTTGCCGAATAACAAAAACACCAAAGCCTTCGATCTGCGCCATGTCCATCAAACGGGTAGCAGGGGCAGTCCGAACATTCTGCAGTGAAACACTGAAGTCGTTCCAACCTGGTTGCAGCTCAAAACGCCTGTAAAAACGATCGTCAAAGCGCATACCGTGTTGGGCATGTAGGGTATCATGTATTCGACAATGCAAAAAGAAAAATTCATCCTCCGGATTATAGACACTGAAATGCAATCGTTTATAATCGCGCCAGTCATTGGGAAAATAAAAAAGCGAAGTGCCGGAATAGGTAGCGGTTGAGAGTTGAACCCGCAGCCCGAAATGACCATGGCGGACAATTTCCTGTTGGCGCTGCAACTGGCGGACATCCTTCCAGCGAGTCTGTTCAAATGGAGTTTCAAAATCAGCCAGCAGGGGAAATTGCCTGCGAGCGGTCTGTTCATCGACCAATCCTTGGTAAATAGGCCAAATGGCAACGAACAGCAGGCCGAGGACACCGACCAATATATAAAAATTTACCTTACGAGAAATCGGCAACGAACCTGTGAGGCAAAAGGCGGCAAGGCAACCCAATTGGTTTCGATACAGATCCCAACCGTCAACCATTCTACCGCCAACGGATTGTTGCAACAACTCAATGCCTACCCCCGCAACCAGAATAAGGAAAAACAAACAGATGAACAACTGCCAGCTCTTCCTTTCCTGCCAGACTGAACCTAATAGTGCGATTACCAGACTGGAGGTTAGAAAAAAAAATACAACATGCCCTAAATCCCAGGCAGCCTTAAAGGAGCGCCCCGCATGATAACCGGGCCCACCGAAGAAGAAAAAAGGAAAACCGATCAAGAGCAGAACAAAAATGACCGGCACGAGCACGGAGCAGCGGTTATCCTTTCCTACCATCCTCATCTATCTACCCTACAAGCAAATGTGATTACCACCGAAACTCAGTTTTTTTCACGTCATTCCCGCGAAGGCCGGAATCTAGGCGCTCTTGCCAACGACTGTGGATTCGCGCCTTCGCGGGAATGACTTTCTGGCGAAAAGCATTCTCTGAATTAACAAAACATTACAGTATCTGCTTCAAGATTGGCTGAGTATTAGTGGTAATCACAAAAAAATGAAATTTATTGTATATACCCTTGTTCCTCAAGGTAGAGAAACACCTCCTGTACTGCTTCCGCAGGCGTCATTTTGGTGGTATCAATGGTCAACTCAGGATTCACCGGCGGCACATACGGGTCAGAAACACCGGTCACCCCTTTGACCAATCCAGCCCTTGCCTTCGCGTACAACCCTTTGCGATCACGCTGCTCACAGACCTCGATCGGGGTTGCAACATGGATTTCAATATAGCCACCATAACGGCTTATCAATTCTCGATTTACCCGTCGTGGCTCCTCATAGGGGGCAATCGGTGCGCAGAGAGCAATACCTCCGTTCTTTGTAATCTCACTGGCAACAAAACCGATACGGGTCACATTGAGATCTCTATGCTCCTTGGAAAAAGACAGTTCCGACGATAAGTTCTTTCTGACAATATCGCCATCAAGCAGGGTCACCGGCCTGTCCCGCATCTCCATAAATCTGACCATCAAGACCTTGGCAATGGTCGACTTCCCGGATCCGGAGAGTCCGGTGAGAAAAATCGTGAACCCCTGCTTGGATCGTGGCGGAAAGGCTCTGCGCAACTCGGCCACCACCTCCGGGTACGAGTACCAGGACGGGATTTCCAACCCCCACTCCAGCCTCCGCTTAAGTTCTTTGGAGGTGATATCCTTGACGGCCGTATCCTCTTCAAGTTCATTAAGAAAAACATACTGCGCCTTTTCTTCGACATATCCCATGTGCCGTTCCGGCACCATGGCAATGCCGGTTTCTTCAGCATAAGAGGCAACTAACTCCTGGGCGGCTCCTATTGGATAATACAGCTTTTCCCCTTTCCCGGCAAAGGGATCGCCATGATCTTCGGCCACCATAAAATGACTGCATCCATAATTTTTTCTGACCATTGCATGCCAGAGGGCTTCACGGGGGCCGGCATACCGCTCCGCCATAGGGATGATCCCTAACTGGATCATATTGTTTGGAAATTGCTGAACAAATTCCTGATAACAATGCACATGGGTATAATGATCCATGTTGCCGGGATGCTCAAGACCGACGGCGGGATGTAAAAAGATGGATGCACCGACCTCCCTGGCTGCAGTCAAGACCATTTCACGATGGGCGCAATTCAGATACTCCCTGGTATGGAAGCCCAGCACCCGTCGCCAACCGTACTGGAGAAAACGACGGTGTGTTTCCGAGGGGGTCAGACGAATATCACGAAAATCATAATGGATAGGCAGGGTCACCCCCTCCAGGGTTCCGCCTACATACCAATCGCCGACCTGCTCATACAACGCCTTGACACCAGGGTGTGCTTCGGCATCCGCTGTGCCGTATACAGCTCGTGCTTCTTCTTCTTTATCCGGACACCAGACATCGGTTACTGTAAGCAGGGCGAGCAGAAAACCTTCCGCATCATTTAACGCCAGCCGCTGTCCAACTTTAAGTGTTGCAGCAAACGACTCCGACACATCCAGACACATTGGCATGGGCCAAACCGAACCATCGGCAAGCCGCATATCATTTAAGACATGGTTATAATCGTTTTGATCAAGATACCCCGATAGAGGGTAACAGGCCCGATTAAGCAGGGCTTCCAGATCATGTAACTGACGAACACAAAGATCCAGTGCAGATAAATGAACAGCTTCAGCCCGCAGCTGTTCCGCCCGCCGGAAATGAACAATAAGGCTTTCCGAATATTCAGTTGTATTGTAATTCAAAGCTTTCTCCCGAATCCATTGCGCCACAACGAAAAGCAAGGAATATCATAATGTTATAAAAAAATTTTTCAGCATTTTTCTTGACAGAGTCAAAAACCCAATCATACAATACTTCAATGAAGCAAACATATAAATTTTAAACTGGAGGTCTAAATGAAAAAATTTTATCTGACAATCTTCCTGCTTCTTTTCCTTGCCACTTCGGCCTTTGCAAAGGTCAACATCAACACCGCAGATGCCAAGGAACTTGCTACTCTACCGGGGATCGGCCCAGCTAAAGCGGAGGCTATTGTCAAATACCGCAAAGACCATGGCAAGTTCAAGAACATTAATGACTTGAAAAATGTTAAAGGTATCGGCGACAAATTGATTGTCAAAATCAAACCTGAGGCCACAACAACAAAATAACTCCTCTTCACTCACCCTCTTTCCGCCTCACCCAAGACCAAAGATGAGGCGGAAAGACGGCCGTTTCGCACACCGCCCGTACCCTCCTCCACAAAACTACAATATCGTAATTAACGATTCTGCTCTCCACCCGGTGACAAGGTTTACAATTCATGGTGTCACCTGGATATCGCCACGTGCGCCCACAGCATTAACAGAATTAACACCTTGAAAAAGAAAAAATTACAATTGTATACTGCATGTAATATCTGATTACGCGCAAAGCCCAGCCATTTTTCCGTCATTCCCGCGGGAATCGAGAAGCTTTACTCATAACTGGATTCCCGCGGGAATGACAT
>CALZIH010000147.1 GCA_945787305.1 uncultured Desulfobulbaceae bacterium
ACCACTTCCCCGGGGAGATTCTTCCCTGGCGCGATGTGCTTCATGATGGCCCAGTTCCCGCCGGATTATCACTGGAAGAACTGTCGGCTGTGCGAGTACAATTTATCATGGATCAGGGGTGGGGTGAACCAAAAACCATTTCAAGTGGTTTTGTCGACAGAGACAATACACTGTGTGCATATCGAAAATATGCACAGGTAATACTATGGTTTGAACATGATCTGTATGACCAACTTCAGCTACTGCAGATCCTTGACTGGTTTGCTGATAACCCTCCGGACACAACAAAACTCTCCATCATCTGCACCGAACAGTATTTGGGCCTGGCAACGCCAAGGCAAATACAGGAGTTGATCAAACATAAAGAACGAATAACAGACAAACACCTCATCCTTGCCAAGAGGGCTTGGGCGGCATTCAGGGCGCCGTCACCGGACAAATGGCAGCAGTTATTAAATCATGACACCTCCATACTACCCTTTTTAGAAGGCGCTATCCTCAGGTTGCTTAAAGAATATCCGGACTGCAATAGCGGTTTGTCTCGCACCGCAAAGCAGGCCTTAGATATCATAGCCAAGGGAGAGAAAAGACCGGGGAGAATTTTTGCCAGATATCAGGAAACTGAAGAACGACGATTCATGGGCGATGCATCTTTCTGGTCCATTCTTCAGCAGTTCTTAACATCTACCCCGGCGTTAATAACATTACCACCAGGTAAAAAGTTAACCTTACCGACCAGTCCCGATCAGGAACTCACTGTCACTGCCAACGGAATCAAGGTGTTGACAGGTGAGCTGAATTGGCTTGATATTATTACAATTGATCATTGGATCGGTGGGGTTCACTTAACCGAAGAAAATGTGTGGTGCAGGGCTCCGGATTCGCGTATTGTAAAGAAACCGACCTATCACGGCAATAGAATGCAGAACGCAAAGGTTAGGAATTAAAATGCACCTTGATAGTATAACACTCATTGGTTTAGTCGCTGCAACATGTACGACCTCTTCGTTCCTGCCTCAAGTGATAAAAACGTTGCGATCAAAACAAACCAAAGATATTTCTCTACTCATGTATGCCATACTCACTGCTGGCTTGTTCCTCTGGCTGGTTTATGGAATAATCCTCAAAGATCTTCCATTGATTCTGGCAAACGGTGTTAGCTGCAGTCTCGCCCTATCTGTTTTATTTCTCAAAATACGACATGGATAAATATGGCAAGAGATATTGAGAAAAAATCTGACGATTTTAGCTGGATAGACAAAGTTGAAGCGATTACCGATATCATCAAGAATGAACAGGATGTCGAAAAACTTCTTTGGAATATTTGTGGGAAAATTTTAGAAACATTTCAATGTGACCGTGCCTGGTTATTATTTCCTTGTGACCCCAATGCACCGTCCTGGCGGGTGCCGATAGAACGCACAGTACCCGCTTTTCCCGGTGCTAGTGAGAAGGACACCACCATCGATATGTCCCCGGATGTTGCAGAAATCTTCCAGACCGCTCTTGATAACAATCTCCCGGTTATATACGGCAGGGGGGGACGGCCTCTGGCAGAGAACACAAAAAGTTTCGGGGTGCTCTCTCAGTTATCCATGGCCATATACCCTCGGATGGGAAAACCTTGGCAATTTGGTATACATCAATGCTCCTGTTCACGGGTCTGGAAAGAAATAGAAATTAAATTATTTCATTTCATCGGTGTGCTCACGGGGGAAGCTCTGGGCAATCTTCTTCTTCATCGTAATCTTCAAAAAGCAAACAAAACGCTCGAACAGCGCGTCGCAGAGCAAACAGCCGATTTACAACAAGAAATAACAGAACGAAAAGAGATTGCACAAGAGAGGAAACAACTAATAGAAGAACTGCGAAAAACGTTGGCCGAGGTTAAAACATTGAGAGGTATATTGCCTATCTGTTCTTTTTGCAAAAACATTCGAAACGATGAAGGGTATTACGAACAGATAGAAGCGTATATCCATAAGCATTCGGATGTGGACTTCAGTCATACTGTCTGTCCTGTTTGTATTGATAAACATTACCCCGCACCCTCAGATGACGAAACAGAGTCACAGGGTTGAAAAGGGCAGATTCCACAGTAAGATTGCTCGTGCATATCAGGCGTGGCACGACCGACTATCATCAAGCCTATTCCTCCAACAACATGCTCTGTACCGTACATTCTGGAGAGGATTCCCAAGTGTCTTTTCCTGACATCTTCAGGTTGCCCTCATTGCCAGCATGGAGTAATGAAGAGGGAATACATTTCTACCTGGATAAACATGAAACCACTTCTCACGATAGATAACCTCAGCCTTAATTTCCTTACCGACCAGGAACCAGACGGTGTTATAGAGGTCCTGCATGAAATCTCTCTGCAGATCGAGCAGGGTAAAACCCATGCCCTGGTTGGTGAATCCGGTTCCGGTAAATCAGTCACCGCCATGGCGGTATTACGGTTGCTGGAAGAGGTGAGCCGGGTCAAGACCAGTGGCAAAATATTTTTTGATGGGCTGGACCTGCTGCAGATACAAAATATGCAGGAAATACGTTCGATCCGTGGCAATGATATCGCCATGATTTTTCAGGAACCCATGACCTCGCTCAACCCCGTGTATACCATTGGCAACCAATTACTGGAACCCCTGCTGCTGCACCGGAATATGAGCAAGGCCGAGGCTTGGGACCAGGGAATCCAGCTGCTCCTTCGCTGCGGCATTAAAGACCCGCAGTATAGAATGAATGCCTACCCGCATCAACTCTCGGGGGGTCAACGGCAACGGGTCATGATAGCCATGGCTCTGGCCTGTCGGCCCAAACTCCTTATTGCCGATGAACCGACCACGGCTCTGGATGTAACCATCCAGCAGCAGATTCTGGAACTGATCATAGATATTCAACAGGAATACCAGATGGCGGTCCTGCTTATCACTCACGACCTGCCCATGGTTCGCCAGATCGCAGAATCCGTTTCAATTATGCACCAGGGAAGGATTGTCGAACAGGGAACAACTGAAGAAATCTTCCGAAACCCGAGGGACTCCTATACGATTCATCTACTGAAATCCTTACCCAAAGGCATTCGCAAGCCACGGCCAGGCGAAGAAGAACTTGTTGCAATGGAAAATATCCATTGCGAGTTTACCCTTTCTACCAGTGAAGGATTTTTCAAGCAGAAGAAAAGCATTCTCAAGGCGGTGGATGACGTCAGTCTGACCATCCACAGGGGGACAACGCTTGGTATTGTCGGTGAATCAGGATCAGGAAAATCAACCCTGGCCATGTGCCTGCTCAAACTTGCCCGTTTTCGCGGCAAAATACTCTATAACCGCGACGGAGCAACCATTGACCTGGCCACGCTTTCAGGGTCCAGGATGCGCCCCTTGAGAAGGGAGATGCAGATTGTATTTCAGGACCCTTTTTCTTCTCTTTCGCCACGGCTTTCCATTGAACAAATCATTGGTGAAGGTCTTGCAGTGCACGGGATAGGTTCAAAAAAAGAACGACAAAAAAAGGTTGCCCAGATCCTGGAAGAAGTGGAACTCGAACCGGAAATGGCCACCCGCTTTCCCCACGAATTTTCAGGTGGCCAACGCCAGCGTATTGCCATTGCCCGTGCCATTGTCCTCAGGCCTGAGCTGTTAATTCTTGATGAACCGACCAGCGCCCTGGATATGACTATCCAGGCCCAGGTCATTGAGTTGCTGGAAAAACTGCAACAACGGCACGGCATGACCTATATTTTCATTACCCACGATTTGCGAGTGATCCGGTCCCTTGCTGATGAGCTGGTGGTCATGCAACAGGGAAGGATTGTCGAACACGGACCGGCAGAACACCTCTTTGCCGCTCCTGAAAAACCCTATACCCAACAACTTTTCCAAGCCGCATTTCATAAAGCCGACTTCGCACATTCAGCGTTAACCCATGAGCTTCACAGTTGATCTTAAGCTGGAATTCACGCTCTGCTCTTCCCTTCCCCCAAGAAGGGCTGCAGATCCAATAGGCAAGCCCTTGCTTTGCCGGCAAGATGACTCATACCCATGCCTGATACCCCACAACATCACCACCCGTTAAACAGCAGTTTTCTGGCGACCGTCAGTCACGAACCCGGTGTCTACCAGATGCTTGGCAAGCGTGAAGTCCTCTATGTGGGAAAGGCCCGCGATCTTCGCAAACGGTTGTCCCAGTATGCCCACTATAGGGGCTCGGCCCATTCAAAGACCGCTGTCATGCTCAGCCATGTTCGGCGGATAGAAACCATTCTTACCACCACGGAGAAAGAGGCCTTGATCCTTGAGGCTTCGCTGATCAAAAAACATCGTCCGCGCTATAATGTTATTCTCCGGGATGATAAAAATTACCCCCTGATCAAGGTGACCATCAGGGATAAGTGGCCACGGGTTGTGGTTACCCGTAAACGGATCAGGGACGGCAACCGCTATTTTGGCCCCTTTGCTTCGACCAGTGGTATGCGAATGACCCTCAAGTTGTTGTACACTATGTTTCCGTTGCGCCGTTGCAAAACCGTTCGCAGTCGCAACCGCCCCTGCCTCAATTATCAAATGGGCCGTTGCCTTGCGCCCTGTGCAGACAAGGTGGACAATAAAACCTACGACGCTATGGTGCATGAGGTCCTGCTGTTCCTGGAAGGTAAAAACAAACAGGTTATCAACAGGCTGGAGAAAAAGATGCACCAGGCCGCAAAAGATTTGGATTTTGAGCAGGCTGCCACTTTCCGGGACCATATTGCCGGGCTCCAACGCACCTTGGAGCACCAGGTTGTGGCTGCAGACCACGCCCTTGACCAGGACGTGTTCGGTCTTGCCAGGCACGGTGCCTCGGTGGGGCTATCCCTGTTGTTTATTCGCGCCGGCATGATCAGCGGCTCCCAGAGTTTTTTTGTGGCTGATCCCATCGGCAGGGACGGACAAATCCTGACTGAAACCATCATGCAATACTACTCCAACCGTCGGCAACCGCCCCGTGAACTCCTGCTGCCTCTGCAGATTAACGATGATCAGTTGGTAACCGAACAACTTGTCGAACTGCGGGAGGGACCGGTAACATTGCGGGTACCGCAACGGGGTAAACGAATGCAGCTCATGCAAATGGCTGCGGCCAATGCGGAGCAGGTCTTCTCCGAACAGGCAAAAAAGGAAAAATCCTGGCAGATATTATCCAGCAGCCTGCAACAGAAATTGCGATTGCAACGGAAGCCGGATATCATCGAATGCGTGGACATATCAAATCTCAGCGGTAAACAGGCTGTAGGTTCGCTGGTTTGTTTCCATGAAGGAGATGAGGAGAAAAGCTGCTACCGTCATTACCGGATCAGCGGCAAAGACGAGCCCGATGATTACGCAATGATGCGAGAAGTACTTATGAGGAGAATGGAGACCGGGTTGAGCAAAGAAAACCTGCCGGACATGTTGCTTCTCGACGGCGGCAAGGGACAGCTCAATGTCGGCGTTGAAGTGCTGGCGCAATACAACCTGCTCGACCGCATTGATCTGGTGGCCATTGCCAAGGAAAAGCAGGAAGAAGGGGAAAAACTGTTTCGGCCCGGACGAAAAAACCCTGTCCTTCTTCCTGCCCATGCTCCCTCCCTGTTGTACCTCATGCGTATCCGGGATGAATCCCATCGATTCGGCATCACGTTTCATCGTCATCTGAGAAACAAAAACAACCTGCAGTCGCCGCTTGACCGAATTACCGGGATCGGCCCGAAACGAAAAAAAGACCTGCTCCAGGCACTGGGGAGTTATAAGCGGATTATGGCAGCCGGTATTGAAGACCTGGCTCAAGTTGCGGGAATCGGCCCTGCCCTTGCCCGCTCAATTCACGCTCAACTGCACAAACAGGATAACAATGCAGCCTGATGAAAAAATGATGGCCCGACTCAAACCCGGTTGCATCTGCAAAGGAGTCAAGCTGATCCGCCTGATTGAGGCCATAGAGAATGGAGCAACCTGTTTCGACGAAGTCGCCCAACAGACAGGAATCGGCGATGGATCCTGCGGCGGTAAGCGTTGCGGGCAAAAGGTGGCAGAGCTTCTAGGCGAGGAAACGGAAAACAATGCTTTCCCGGCTTGACATTTTGATCTATGCCCATGATGGCAGGGGACTTGGCCATGCCAGCAGATCCATTGCTATCGGCATGGCCCTACGCAGGTTATATCCGGATCTCAAGGTTCTTTTTATCTCAGGAACAGGGTTTACATCAGAACTGATCGATTCAGCCCCTTTAGATTGGCTTAAACTCCCGGCTTATGCCACCAGGATTATTAACGGTAAATCCCGAGGTATCGACGGTGCGAGCAACTTCAACGATCAGGAACTAGGGGAATATCGGGCTCTGAGCATCAAACAGGTGGTTGAACTGTACCGTCCCCGTGTCGTACTCTGTGATCATTCGCCACTAGGGAAACACAAAGAACTCCTTCCGGCCCTGCAGTCAGCAAAAAATACGCAATGGATCTTAGGGACTCGCGGAGTGATTGGTGCCGTTCCCCAAGTGTTTTCCAAGCCCGCAATTGTAACTTTTCAAAAGTATTTCAAAACTATTCTTTGGTACGGCGACAGCAAGGTGCTTGGTGACGCAGCCATAAATGATCTCGGTAAGCGTTTCTCCTGCACCCCAATTGAATGCGGCTATGTCTCCCGCCTCTCTGAACTTTCTCATGGGCAGGGCAAAAAAAGCGATAACACGAAAAAATATGCAGGCATCGTCTCCATACCCTGGTTGGGGGAGCAGACATCGGAAGTTGTATTCAACCTGGCTAAAGCCTTAAAAAATATCGGTCCGGAGCATGGCCCTTGGAAATTATTTCTTGGCAGTGAAAACAAGCATCAAGACCAAAACCCCGGTCATTTGTTGAAGGGACTTTCCCATGTCAGTCTTGAGCCGCCGGGAAATCAATATGCACAAGTCCTGCCCCGTTCTAAGATAGCCTGTATATACGGCGGCTACAATTCAATTACCGATGTATTGTCGCTCAACATTCCGGCAGTGGTCCTGCTCAGGTCGTTGCAAGATGAAGAACAACAACTGCATATGCAGCGGCTTGTACAACATACTGGCAAGCAACTGCAGACCCTATCTGAGCAGGAAGCGACGACAACTGCACTTGAAAACGCATTTCGCAGGCAACTGGCCGTAACCCGGGAAGTAACCAGTATCCGCTTGAATGGAGCGGAAGCCGCTGCACGGCATCTTGCTCAACAGGCCGGATTAGCAAGATAAA
>CALZIH010000148.1 GCA_945787305.1 uncultured Desulfobulbaceae bacterium
AGAGATTGTAAGCCTCTGATCATTTATAAAACAGTACGGGCAAAAACGCCTAGCTCATGGTTGCTTTCATCACCGGTACGTGGAAAGACAAGTGAATCATTTAACCTGACCAAAGGCAAACTTGGATATCAGTGATTCAAGATCTACGGAAGATTCGGTATCAATCAAAGTGGAGCCGGCACTGTACAGCTCTTCGTCACCACCCAGGGTGATCTGTATATATTTATCGCCGATAATCCCCTGGGATTTAACCGAGGCTATGGAATCAACAGGCACCTTAACCGCATTGTCGAGCTGTAGAGTTGCCCTGGCGAGCTCATCACTACTGAGAATGATATCGCGAACCTTACCGACAACCACACCGGCAATCTGAACATCGGCTCCTGATTTTACACCGGATATGTTATCAAACTCTGCATAAATCTCATAAGACCTGCTGCCTGTAAGCCATGGGACTTCACCAAGCTGCAGGGCAAGCCAGCCGAAACTGACAAAACCGATGATCAAGAAAACACCGACAAACAACTCAAGCCATGTATTTTTCATAACGTACCGCTCTCCTTTTCAGGATGGACAAACAACTCACCCATTGTCATTTCTGCAAATTCACGAATATAGGGCTTTTCTGATCGGACAATTTCACTACTATCGTTAAAAACGTCCACTTCCCCCTTATTTAAAAGAACGATCCGGTCGGCAAGATCAAAGACACCTGGGATATCATGGCTTACAATAACAGCTGTATAGCCTAATTGTTTCTGCATCAACGCAAAAAGTTGATAAATTTCTCCCGTCATTACTGGATCCAGCCCGGTGGTCGGTTCATCAAAGAGGACAATCTCCGGCTCCAATTGTAATGCTCGCGCAAGCCCTACTCTCTTTTTCATTCCACCACTGAGTTGAGCAGGGTATTTCTCCTCATGACCGCTCAACTCAAGTTGTTCCAGGGTGCCCATGACCTTGTGCCGTATTTCCTCTTCTGAGCTTTTCGTTCGTTCCCGAAGAGGGAGAGCAATATTCTCAAAGACAGTCAACGAATCGAACAGGGCCGACCCTTGAAACAAAACCCCGAACCGGGTACGCAACTTACGAAGCTGACGCTTGTTCAAAGAGGGGACGTTGACATCTCCGACCAAAACCCTGCCGCTGTCAGGATACAAAAGCCCAAGGATCAATTTCAAGGTAACGCTTTTCCCCTGTCCCGAACCACCGGCAATGACTGTGGTCCGACCGCGGGGTATGGAAAAGCTGATCCGATCGAGAACCGTATGTTTATGCCGGCGTACGCCAAAAGATTTACAGACCTGGTCAAACTCAATGGCAGTTTCAGAGGTTGAGGATGATTTTGCTTCAAACATAGTTACAGAAGTACGGCAGTCAGAAGGTAGTCAAAGATCAAAACGGAAATAGACGAGAGGACCACAGCCTGGGTTGTCACTTTGCTGACACTTTCAGCACCGAAACCTGCACCACGAATCTGTTGGACGAAATATCCACGACCCGTACATATCCAGACCAGAAGAAGAGCAAAAACAAACGACTTGACCACGCCAAGCCAGATATCATGGTTGGTCACACTTCGCTGCATTCCAGAAAAAAACGAGCCGGAATTCACTCCCATAAGCTGCACGCCCGCTAGGTACCCGCCAAAGATCCCCACCACGTCAAAAATGGCCGTCAACAAGGGAACCGAGATCAGAGCGGCCAGGAGTTTTGGTGAAATCAGGTAACGAAATGGGTCTACGGCCATGCATTCCAGCGCATCAATCTGTTCAGATATACGCATGATTCCAATTTCAGCACACATGGCGGAGCCGGCGCGACCGGTAACCATGAGTGCGGTCAATATGGGGCCCAACTCCATAATCAGGGTCAGCGATACGGCCGAGCCAAGCATGCCTTCAGCGCCGAACTTATTCAGGGAATAGTATCCCTGCAAGCCAAGAACCATACCGGAAGCAAGGGCTGTGAAAAAGATAACGCCAATGGAGCCCGCGCCGATAAAGCGCAACTGTTTGACCACCTCACGTAGACGAAAAGGTTTTTTGAAAAGACCGGTGAGGGATGAAAACAAAAACACCCCCATATACCCAAGATCGGTAACCACATACAAGGCGGTATCACCCAACTTGACGAGAGGGGCAGCAAGATTGGCTAGAGACAAGTTTTGATGAGCCAAAAGAACACAAATAAAAAGAGGTTACAGGTTAGTCCCATTTCTACAATGAGCGGAGCAGGTAAGCGCAGACTCCGGGTAAGCGTAGACTCCGAGTAAGCGCAGACTCCGGGTAAGCGCAGACTCTTCTCCGAACTCCTTCTTTTGCCAACCAGAACACAATAGTTATGAACACCTTATCAAATGTATCTGATCAACCGTAAAAGAAATTCTTGGTCCGCAACAATTTGCACACAGGGGAGCAAGATACCAGATTTTTTGCAAAGTGCATGGTTTTTATTTACGATCAATCCGTAAAAAGTCCACCTTGCAAATGTGTACAAATGTCGGGAAAGATACAGACGCAATAAATTGGTCAGCCCCTTGTATAAAGGTCTTCATGCCTCAAGCTACCCTCAGAAATAGGACAAAAGCTGTCCATCAACGTTCATGCTCTTCTCAGTATGCTCATCGTCAACGCCTCTTCCATTTATTGAGCTGATTTACCGTCAGCTTGCTATTTATGAAATGCAGGCAGTTACGTTTCCGGCCCAAACTCTAACGCTGGGTATCTGCCTAACTTTAAACGCTCAAGGACCGTTCCGCGCGTATTGGCATCCTGATTGAGCAAGATGACAAAGGGTTTTCCGTCTTGTAAATATCCTGCGTAGTTATATACGCCTTTCATCGTTCCACTCTTGAGAGGAGTCTGTTCCCGTTTCCGCAACAGATGGGCATAAGGTCTGAACCTGTTGAGTACAGCCAACATGAACCTAACGCTAACGCGGTTGTTCCGCGACAACCCCGATCCCTCTTCAAGAGCGATAATCGAGGCCGTTTCAGGACCAAATTCACTTTCCATGATCTCGTGAATAGCCTTTTTCGCCTTACTCCAGTTCGCCGGATAACCATATCTTTCAGCACCGACTGTCAGATAGACCAGATTGGCAACTAAATTGTTGGAATATTTCAGCATCGACGCAAGCATCTCGCTCAATGTTTTAGAATTGAAATGGGTATGTAGTAAGCGTGCATCCTTTGGAATAGTTTTCCGTCCGGAGATCCCTTTCCCCCCAACTCCTGATTTCAATTGCTGGGAACGAAACAATTCGGCGGAAAAACGTGCCATTTGTTCTTTTGGTTTACAGCTGCTCTGGCAAACGTTGACCTGATATCGACCGGGAGGCCGATGTTTGCCCAAGTCTTTCATGATAGGCAGGGTTGGGGTTTGCGGTTCTGCGGAGTACACTTGTTTCTTTTTATCAATCCGTATGGACACTGAATTAAAATTGACGACAGTTGCACCTATCGGGGCATCATACGGGTTACTGCTGATTTTCCTTCCGGGCGTCTGGTGTTCAAGAGCAAACTGAGAGTCGTCAATATATATGTCATTGATGGTAGTAATTCCCTGCTTTTTAAGGTGTTCCATTATCAACAGGACTTCTTCACTAACGAGAAAAGGGTCGCCGAAACCTCGAACGAACAGATTGTTTTCTGTATCGATGAACAATTCCGTTTTAAAACGGTAATCGGCACCCAGTACACGTAATGCTGTAAGGGCAGTGGTTATCTTGATAATCGATGCGGGAATAAGTGGAGTGTCTTCATTGCATGCACCCAAGACCCGACCTTGGCTGTCGGCAATGCCGTAAGCACCGTTGGCGATGACCGTAGAAAAAGTTGGGCAGTCGGCATGTGCCGACTGCCAAAAAAAAAGGACCACAAGAAGCGAGGTGAGAAATGAGACACCTCCTCTGCGCATGTGCAAGTTGTCTACCCTGTTAACCGACCTTGGGAAGATGCGACAGAGATTCCTCTATCTGTTCCTTGGGATAAGAATAGTCGTGCAGATTGCCGGCGAGATAGTTGTCATAAGCCGTCATATCAATCAGGCCATGGCCGGAAAAATTAAATAGAATGGTTTTCGGGTTGTCCGGCTCCTTCATGGCTTCGATAATTGCACCTCGGATGGCATGGGTTGTCTCCGGAGCCGGAATAATACCTTCGGTCTTGGCGAAAAGAACACCCGCCTCAAAACATTCCAGTTGATGAACACTTTTCGGGATAACGATATCGTCTCTGATCAGGGCGGAAACAATGGGCGCCATACCGTGATAGCGGAGTCCGCCGGCATGAATACCCGGAGGCATGAAATCGTGACCAAGGGTATACATGTACAGAAGTGGCGTCATCATGTTGACATCACCCGAATCATAGGCAAGTTTGCCCCCGGTCATGGTCGGACATGAGGCTGGTTCATAGCCGACAAGCTCGATTTTTCTACCCTCAAGGTAATCGGGGACAAAAGGTGCAACCAGACCGGCAAAATTTGAACCGCCACCGCAGCAGCCAACAACCACATCAGGATATTCTCCGGCAATTTCCATCTGCTTTTTGGCCTCAAGCCCTATTACGGTTTGATGAAGGACCACATGATTCAGGACCGATCCCAGTGCATAGTTCGTATCTTCATGGGTAGCCGCATCCTCCAGAGCCTCTGAAATGGCAATGGCCAGCGAACCGTTACTGTTCGGGTCTCTTTCAAGAATATCCCGACCGCTGTTGGTATCCCGGCTCGGGCTGGCGACAATATCGGCACCAAAGGTTTCCATGATAGACTTGCGATACGGCTTCTGATCAAAGGAAACACGAACCATATACACCTTGCAATCCAATCCGAATTTAGAGGTGGCAAGGGATAGGGCAGACCCCCATTGGCCTGCACCGGTTTCCGTGGCCAACCGTTTAACGCCTTCCCGCATGTTGTAATAAGCTTGGGGCACAGCAGAATTTGGTTTATGGCTGCCTACGGGAGAAACGCTTTCATCCTTAAAAAAGATCTTGGCTTTTGTCCCCAGCGCTTCTTCCAATTTGTTGGCGCGCACCAGGGGTGATGGTCGCCATATCTTATATATTTCCTGAACCTCTTGCGGAATCTCAATAAATCGTTCCGGGCTCATTTCCTGTTCAAGGAGTCCCATGGGGAAGACGGCGGCCAGTTTTTCCGGAGCCATGGGCTGCATGGTCTCGGGATCAAGGGGTGGCTGCAAGCCACCGGGGATGTCGGGTGCAACATTGTACCAGCTTGTCGGCATTTCATCTTCACGCAGGACTATCTTTTTCATGGTCTCTCCTTGAGGGATAAAATCACAATGCATCGCCGCCAGGCGACAGTAAACTTTGATGGACTCGTAAAATGTCCAAACTCCGCTTGCACTGTACAGAAATACAATTAGCTATAACCTTTCCGCCGTCGGTGGCGAGGCTTTTCGAAGTCTCGTTGCACTCGCTATCTACGACACCGACAATTTTCTTTTTGTCCTTAATTCAAATTAGAAATTTTCGCAATCGTACCCGAAAACGATAAGCACTTGATTTAGTCGATTGTCCTTAGATCTCGCGAACGGCGATCTTTTTAATCCGACTTATTCGAGCTTGCTCCGATGTAAAGCCAAAAACCTTTTCCAACAGTTCCATTGGACTGGTTCCGGCCTGACCATGCCTATGAATGAGGGTGAGAGCTAACCGCTTATCCTCCTGTTTTATGGAAACGACCAGCGGACGGACATCAAGTTGCCTACGTTTTCTTTTTCGTATCCGTTCGACAATGCATTCCTTAGCAGCCAGAAAATCATCTATCCGCTGCTGGATTGCTTCATCAATCGAAAATGGAAGATTAACTTCATACTCAGCTTGCTGGTCACCCTGCTGGCCCTTCCCGACAATATCGACAGCACTCACCCGAATGGTTTCTGGAAATTCCAAATTCATTGCCTCAAGGGCTGTTTGCGGGTTGCCGAGCGGACGCGAAAGATCAACATCAAAATATTCGACCATGCTCTCCATCCCCACAGGCAGAGCCTGACTAAATGATACCTTGGGCGATGGATTATAGCCTTTGGAAAACAAGACCGGAAGGCCCGCTCTGCGAAGCACTCTAAAGACCAACTGCAGCATCTCCAAGTGCCCATAAAATCGGCTGTGCTCCAAGCGTGAATAATGGATCCGATAGCGAAAGGATGCATCCTCTTGCTCTTTTGTTTTTTCGCCGGCAACAGCAACGGATAAAGTTGAACATTCCTTGTTGACCACAGGCATGATTGTTTTAAAATCACACAAACCACATTGCTGACAACCAATATTTCGGCAGTCCGGGGTGTAGGCTCGTTCAAGGGCCCGTTGCCATTCCTGTTCCAAGAATTCACTATTGACACCGCTTTGGAGATGATCCCAAGGCAAGGGCTCATCCGTTGTCCTGGCACGCAAATAGGCATTCATGTTGATACCGCAAATATCGGCGGCCTGCTGCCAGTTTTGCAGGCGAAAATGCTCAGACCAGCCGTCAAACCGTACCCCTGCTTTCCAGGCTGTTTCAATCAACTGACCCAGCCTGCGGTCTCCACGGGAAAAAACCCCCTCCATAACCGAGGTATGGGCATCATGCCATTTCAATTTAAACCCCTTTCGCGGCAGCAACTGTTTAAGACGTGTCAGCCGTGCTTTGGCCTCTTCAAGACTCAGTTGCCCATGCCACTGAAAAGGGGTATGCGGTTTAGGGATAAAGGTGGCAACACTTACGTTGATCTGGGCCTTTCCTCTGGTTTCGGCTGCGTTTCGAGCTTTTACAGCAAGGTCGACAATGCCCTCGACGTCCTCCTCGGTTTCAGTCGGCAGCCCTATCATAAAATAAAATTTGATCAGATTCCAGCCGGCCCCAAAGGCGTCCCGGCAGGTGGCCAACAAGTCTTCTTCGGTGATTCCCTTGTTTATGACTTCCCGTAGCCGGTCGGTGCCGGCCTCAGGCGCTACGGTAAAACCAGTTTTACGAACCCGTTTTACCTGTTCAATAATTTCGGGCGTTAAAGTACCTACACGCATGGAGGGCATGGAAACCGATACATACTCATTGGAAAATCGATCCATCAAACGAATTAACACTTCAGGCAAGCAAGAGTAATCGCCGGTTGACAGCGACAGCAATGCCAATTCATCGAACCCGCTGGC
>CALZIH010000149.1 GCA_945787305.1 uncultured Desulfobulbaceae bacterium
CTTCAACTGGGCATGAAAAATACCATGGGTATATTGCACCCCTTTTGGCGGACCAGTGGAACCGGTCGTAAAAATTATGGCGGCAAGGTCATTTTCGTTGGCAACAAAGCCTTGCCCCACGGGTTTGGTAACGCTAAGCCCCTGCAAAGATACCCCCAGCAGGCCAAAAGACGAGCCGACACAAATTCTTTTACGTACCGTACGAAACGGTGCGGGAAATAACCGGGAAAACAGGACCCCCTTGGGAATACTGATTAAAAAGTCAGGTTGCACAGAATCGATACAACGCAATAGGTTACGATATCCCATCCCCGGATCAATGAGAATCACCACCGCTCCAAGTTCAAACAGGGCAAAAGTAAGGCAAATAAATTCCATGGAAGGCGGCACCATGAGCATGACCCGGTCACCGGAACAGATCCCTGCCCCTGTCAGACGAGCGGCAAAATCCGTGCTGTTTTCGACAAGATCAAGAAAACTGTACTTTGCATAAGCTCCCCTTTCAGGAACCACCAAGGCAGTTTTTTCTCCCTGCCGGCCAGTAACATCCCGGAGCACTGCGGCAATGTTATAATTATTCATAACAGGACTTAAAAAACGGAACTACCTGATCTGTGATTTCCTGGAAAGCATCTTCGAGGACATAATGACCTGCATCCGCAAAATAATGAGCCCGAGCATGGGGAAATCGTTGCCGCCATTCATCGTAGAATCCTCGATTAAAACAAAAATCCCTGCCCCCCCAACAGATCAGCATCGGCTTGTCTGCCAGATTATTCAATGACGATTCCACCTGCAGCAATGTCTTCCAGGATGGGTGATTACGATGCATGGGAATATCGCTGACAAAACCATGGATTGCCACTCGGTTTCGCCAACTGTTGTATGGAGCAATAAACCCGGCAGCAACCCGTTTATCCATTTTCCTGTTCACCGCCATAAAGGTTGCCGGCCAGGCAAAACCATTAAGACCGCGCACCAGGAGTTCGCCAACAATCGGCCAGCGACAGAGAGCTATACGAAACGGTATTCTAGAAGAGGGAAAAGCAGCAGTATTGAGCACCACAAGTCCTGCTATCCGCTCGGGATGCAGGCCGGCCCACCCCATGCCTATGGCACCACCCCAGTCATGTACTACCAGTATGCAGCGTTCTACCTGAAGGTGGTCCAACAAGTTATCCAAATTATCGATATGGTTCTGCAGGCGGTAGGGATAATCCTGCGGTTTATCCGAGAAGCCGCAACCAAGATGATCCGGGGCCAGGCAGCGATACTCACCCTGCAACGCATTGATAAAATTACGATACAGATAGGACCACGAGGGATTTCCATGCACCATGACCACGGTCGGCCCCTCTCCCTCATCAACAAAGGAAAGGCGGTGAGGCCCCAGGGAATAACTGCGGGGTTCAAATGGGTATTGGAAAAGATCGCCTCTCACCACTGGACTCCGAGCATAAGAGAGTTTATTCCAGAACCGATCCCCAAAACGGCACCGCATTGACCCGATTGCAGAGCGCCCTGCTCAATACCCATTGCCAGCGTTATAGGTGCGGATACTGAGCCGACATTACCAAGAATGGACAGGGTTTCAAAATTCTTATCTTCATCCAGCTGCAACCGCTCAAACAGCAACCTGGCATGGGCGTTACCCACCTGGTGACAAAAAAACCGATCAATACTCTCTGCAGACCAGCCGAGCTCCTGCTTGAAATCACTCCAGCAGTGGGCGGCAGTTTCAACGCCTTTTTCCAGCAGCAATTCGGAATCCGTGGACATCAGGGTCCCCTGTTCCGCATTCTGTCCACCCTGGCAGAGATCATTATGGTCGGTATGGGCACGATAGCTTCCGCCGGTAAGAAAATGACCGGAGTCATGAAACGACTTATCCGTCATTACCAATGCCACTGCACCCGAACCAATAGTCAGGGAGGCAAAAAGAGGTTTGATGGTCTTCCTGGTAAGGCTTTGATCACTCAACATATGTGCAAGAGTAGACTCTAACAGCCCCTCGGCGGTTTCTCCTGCAACAAGCAAACCGCTTTTTACCTGTCCCAGTTCGATCATATTGGCCAGGGTTATCATCCCGTTGAGAAACCCAAGGCAGGCATTGGAAATATCAAAAATCTGGCACTGGGGAGACAGTCCCAGACTGCGATGGACAAAGGCAGCCGTTGCCGGCTCCATCATGTCGCGACTGACAGAGGTAAAGAGCAGGCAACCAATATCATCTTTTGCAATTGATGCTCGCTCAAGAGCTTTGCGCCCGGCCAGGACCGCCCCCTGACTTGGTCTGGTTCCATGATGCCAGAAGCGGCGACTATTAATGCCGGTCATCAGCTCTAAACGACCGGCCGGTAGCTTCAAACGCGCATATACAGGAGCAAGACGCTCTTCCAGTTCCGTTGAGGTCAGTTCAATCGGAGGCAATTCATAGCCGAAACTATGCAGGCAGACACGGGAATACTTCATAATGGCGGTTAACGATTCAAGGTTGCAGGTTCAAGGTTCGGCATGCCGGGTCTAGAAATTATTCGGAGAGACGAAAACTGTTTGCCCAAGAGATGAGCAACGCTGCAAGAGCAAGATCGTCCAGCACGCCGACCACCGGAATCCACTCAGGGATCAGATCATAGGGAGAAATTACATAAAGAAGTCCGGCCCCGAGAAGAAGCTTCACATAAAGTGGCGTTTCTCGAGCCAGAAAAACGGCTATGGCATGACGAACCATGGTCACGATCCATGGAAAAAAATTTTTCATGCCTGTTTACCCTACGGTTCCACGGACAACTTCTGCATCGAAATAATTCAACCCCATTCCCGCATCAACAACCAGGCATTGACCGGTAATGCCAGATGAACGGGGAGAGAGGAGGAACGCTGCAGTATTGGCCGCCTCTTGAGTTTGCAGCGCTTTTTTTCTTAAGATTACTTTTTCGGCAAAGAGATAGGAATCAACATAACCGGGTATACCTGCTGATGCAGATGTCTTGAGCAGGCCAGGACAGACTGCATTAAAACGAACCTGAGAAAAGGCGGAGAAACTTTTGGCCAGGAAACAGAGGGAGGATTCCAAAGCCGCTTTGACCGGGGCCATGTAGCCGTAATTTTCCGCCGCCATCCGGGTGGTGGAAATGGAAATGGTTACCACCGAACCATTACTGGCCAGCAGATCTTTAAAATGATTACTGATGGCCATAAGAGAAAAACAAGAAACATCCACAGCCTGCAGGAAATCTTTCTTCACAGTCTCATGAAACGGCTTTAACCCTTCAGAATAATTTGCAAAAGCAATAGAGTGAACCAAGCCGTCTATTGGGCCGCCCACCTGAGCGCCAATATCTTCCCGCACCCGGATGATATTCTGTTCATCCTCCACATCACAGGTAAAGACGGAACTCCCGGGAAAGAGCTTAACGGCGGTTCTCGCCCTTTCCTCTGTGCGAACCACATGGATTACTTCGGCGCCGGCCTCGACCAGCACGCGCCCTATGGCACAGGCAACGGATTTCTTGTTGGCCAGTCCAAAGACAACTATTTTCTTGCCGTCTAGTTCTAAAAATCCCATTCGTTATATTCTTTTACTACCTGTTAACAGCATCAGATTCTTTCAATGCACAGGAGAACTCCACCTGAACCGCAACCTTTCCCTGTACCCGAACATTTCCTTTGAAAAACCAAGCCGGGCCAACCTTTTCTTTTAAGATCGCTTCAATGGTCACAGTCTCTCCGGGACGGACTTCACGTTTAAATTTAGCCCCTTGAATTCTGGCCAGCACCGGCAGGCCAGCCAGCTCATCCTGCAGGCCAGCCAGCTCGCTTATCAGCAGTGCTCCGGCCTGGAAAACCGCCTCGCAGAGGAGAACCCCCGGCATGAGTGGATAGTCAGGATAGTGGCCTTGAAAAATTTCCAAATCCGGATCAATGGTCTTTTCCGCCCGGATGGAGTTATCTGTCAGTTCGCAAACCCGATCAAGCCAGAGAAAAGGAGGACGATGGGGAATCCGTTTTGTTATATAGCCCAGCTCACTGGTTGGCATCAAAGCCCGCCTGTAATCTCAAGCACGGAGCCGGTGATGTAGGAGGCCTTGGTCCCGGCCAGAAAAAGAACAGCTCTAGCAACCTCATCAGGGCGACCAAAACGGCGGACCGGTACCATTTTCTTGTACTCTTTTACTTGGACTTCACTCAACCCTTCAAGAAAATCCGTTTCAATAAAGCCCGGAGAGACACAGTTCACCGTGATTTTTCTTTTCGCCACTTCTTTGGCAAGTGACTTCATCATGCCGACCTGCCCGGCCTTGGAAGCCGCATAGTTGGCCTGACCTGCAAAACCGAGCTGCCCCATGGGAGAAGTGATACAGATAATCCGTCCATATTTTTGTTTCATCATCAACTGGACGGCAAACTTTGCCATGTTGTAGCCACCGGTAAGATTGACATCGATTACCCGGCGCCAATCGTCTTCTTTCATCATCGCCAGGGCGCTGTCACGACGAATACCGGCATTGTTCACCAGAATATCAAGGGTATCGAACTGTTCCTCAACCTGCCTGTAAAAGGTCTCCACCTCTCGATACACACTGACATCAAGCTTATGGAGATGCAGCCTGCTGGCAGTCGCATCACCACATGAAGCCTTAAAAGACTCAGCTGCAGCTTCATTGCCGCCATAAACACCAATCACCGTGGCTCCGTTTTCAAGCAGCGCTTCGGCGACAGCCCTACCAATTCCTCGGGTCGCCCCGGTGACAAGAGCCTTTTGTCCTGTAAAATTATCCAATGTTATCCCAATGTAAATGTTCACTTATCAGCATCCGGACCAACCAGCCATTCAATTTCAACTTCAATTTTCTTCTTGGTTTTTCTCCTGCCGACTTCTTTCTCCGCCTTGATTTCCAGTTCAACCCGTCCCGGTATTTTCAGCTTAACATTCTTGTTGCCCTGCTGCAGTACAACTTTGCCGTTGTCGATCTTGTCCGCTATCTGATGGAGCAATTCAGCAGCATTTTTTCTGCTCATTTTCTCTTCCGTCTTAAAAAGAACAGTTTCTCTTCCCATACTAAAACCTCCTTCTTTCAGTGTTACGGTATTTAGCTTCGCAGATATGCATCAACATCATTGGCGACAATAACGCCGTAGTTAATTGCTCCCAACCATCCACTCATAATGATACCCACGGAGCCGACATGGAACACCCCTCCGATCTCTTTAAATATAGAGCGGGAGATGTCCAGACCCTCAAATTTTGTACCAAAAGATGTTCCCCGGGTATGCAGAGTATATCGGTTAAAGGTCTTGGGTGTGGCAGACTCGACAGTGTCTACCTTTTCACGGATGCCAGGAATATAACGATCGAGATCTATAAAACAGCGCTCTACCATGGCCTGTTTTTCTCGGATATAATTCTCTTTATCCAACCCCGCCCAGTCCTCATAGTTGCCATTCATGGAGGCAACCACTGTATAATCGGGATGTTCGGGCCGGGTTTTTGGATAATAAACGGAAAAGGTACGGCTTTTCGTCTCCATTTTTCGCATCTCCGCAGAGGAAAACTCAGCAGCGGTGGAGGTGAAGAGCAAATCGCCCACATCAGCAAAAGATTCCCCCTTGCGGATACCGAAATAAACCTGGCAGGATGAGTTATTTACCTGCACCTTGTCAAAACGGGAGAGATAATCATCGGAGAAAACCTCGCGCCCGACCAAGTTGTCAATGGTATTGGTAATACCCGAATTGGAGACCACCCCTCTTGCCGCAATCATTCGTTCCCCAACCTGGACACCGCGTACCTTTCCCTGATCCACAACTATCCGATCCACCTTTGCACCGGTGCAGATTGTCACACCGTTTTTCTGCAGTTCATCGGCCATCATTTTTATCAGCTTGTCCGTCCCTCCTTCAAAGGTGTACACCCCTTTATTCATGAAGTTGGAAAAAACAATCCCGTACGTAATGGCCGGCTCATCCAGGGTTGAACCATTGGCATAGGTAATCGGTTCCATCAGCAGCCGATGCACGTCGCTGCGACCCGGAAAAAAACGATCGAACAATTCCCGGGTGGTCATGGACTGATCATCATAAAAGTTCATTCCATCCACAGTGCGAAAAAATTCCGTGACCACGGAAGGCTCTATATGAAATTTATCATGGAGGAGACGAACAAAATCATCCTTGGAAAAGGTAGTGGACAGTGAAAACTGCGGATTATCAAAAACAATGTTTTTCAGTTGAACAATGGAATTACGGATCTCTTTAGACCAGTATTTTTTGCAGGTCTTGACCATACCGTAGGGAAAACCGTGCAGGGAAACATCAAAAATATGTCCACCTCGCTTAAACCAGGTGGCCAGCCCGCCAAGTTGGATATGATATTCAAGAAGGAGAACGGAATGACCGGCCCGGGCCAACCTGTTGGCACAGGTTAAGCCACCAAGACCGGAACCGATAACTACAACATCATATGTATTTTGAACCTTATCAAGAGGTGTAAAAGCCATAGTATCTTTTTAATTTCGCTTAGTTCGTTTCAGTTCTAGCGGCTAGGTCAGGAGATGCTGGTTAACAATAGTCACCCCGCTGAGCATGGCGCCGACTATCCCGAGATACCCCTGGTCGGTCCCCGCTATAAACAGGTTTTCCCATGGTGTCCGGCCATCCTTGACCTTAATCGGGCTACCATAAACCGCACCGGCCCCTTTACCGGTAAATCGTTCAATAGTCAGCGGTGTGAAACAGTCTTGGTATACAACGTCCGAGCCATAATTCCCAACAATTTTACCAACTACTCGTGTCGACTCCCGGCTGCATCGCTCTTTTTCCAACCGGTAGGCGTCCCTGCCAAGCTGCAGCCACTGCTCATAATTTGCGGGGTTGGTTACCCGAAGCTGCCAAGTGTCTTCAGGTTCGACCCCCTGAAAATTCTCGGGAAAACAAATTACCCCCCAGGAAGGATCAATCAAACTGTCCGGCCGCCTGTACTGCCAGTTGTTGTTCAGGGAATAAAACACTATTGTCCTGTCCCGACTGAGGCCTTGGTTGATCGATTGCGGCAGCAGGGAGATGGTCTCCATAAAACTCATCCTGCCGGTGTGGCGCTCCTTATCAAGGGACCAGCCGCTGAGAGTTGCCGTTCCGGGGAGGCCGATGCATCGGCAGTCACCATCTCGCCACTTGCCAGCCGAACACCTAGAACCCGATCGCTATCGCGGACGATTTCGGAGACTTCTGTGTTAAAACGTACCTCTCCACCAAAAGTTTTAAATTGTTCCAGCAGTTGATCGAGAAACTCGCGAATGGTCTCTCCAGGGCGGAAAAAGCCTTCCAAAAACAGGGCACGAAACATGATTGCGAACTGCCCAAGATCCATGTCCCGTTCTTCAGCATTGCCATAGACCATGAGCGGCAACAACAACATATTTTCAAGCAGGGGATTGTTTAACAATGCAGAGAGAAACGTTCGGGCGGATCGCCAAGGTGCCGGAGCAAACGGATCATATTGTTCCATCTCTTGGACAAGACGTAAAAACCCAGGTTCACTGCCGGAAAACTCGCGGCCGATCTCCTTGGCCAACAAAGAAATATCATTGGAAAATTGCAAGGCATGACCAGGAAAAACAATTTCGGAACCAAACTGTTCCCGAGTAACAAAACGCTTACGGGAAAGTTTAAGCTGACGGAAAAGGCGATTGAGTGGTGCACGTTTATCGCCCGGGGGAGCGAAGTTGGTCATAGCGTGCAGACCGGTCTCCAACAGGTGACCCTTACGGAAATAATAGGAATTCAGCCCACCCGGCAGGGAATGCCGTTCAAGGATAAGAATTTTTTGCCCGAAACGGGCAGCACGAATACCAGCGGCCAATCCGGATAAACCACCGCCAATGATAATAAGCTGATAATCAGCCAAATGTTCAGACGTCTTTCAGTTTAGGCTCAAGATAGTTGACACAACTGGTCAGGGTTGCCAGCTGAGGATACTCTTCTTCAGGAATCTGCAGCTTGTAACGTTTGCGCAATTCCATCACGATATCAAGAAAATCCATGGAGTCAAGATCCAACTGATCACGGAGGGGAGCATCCGCATCAAGATCGTCAAACTCCGCATCTTCATCAATATCCTCTATGATTTCAAGAATAAGATCCTTGATTTCGTCCCGGGTCATACCTGTCCTCGATTATATATAAAAAAGAAAAAACTCTTGGCAATACGTACTGGCATTTTGCCGGAAGTAGACAGATATACCACAGTTCAATTCAACTTGCCACAAATCTCTTGACAATGATCACGGAATTAATCCCAACCATCCCGAATGAATTGTTGAGCAGGGCATCTACCCTATCAACCTGTTGCGGTATCCCCACCACCAGGCCGGGTAATGCACAATCGGGATCCAAATTGTCAAGATTGATGGTTGGATGAACCATATTATCCGTGAAGGAGGGCAAATTACCGGCAAGCTCGAGAACACCGGCAGCTCCCATTGCGTGACCAATGTGCGATTTGGTATTATTCGTCCAGGTACCAGGACTATCGGCAAAGACCTCCCGTACGGCTTTACATTCCTCTATATCGCCTTGACGGGTACCGGTTGCATGGGTATTGATAATGCCGATATCTGTTGGCACCATTTCCGCCCGTTTGAGAGCTGATCGCATACATTCACTCTGCCGGGGCCCATAGGGCAGGACAAAATCCCTGGCATCGGAATTCATGGCATAACCGGCAATTTCACCGTAGATTGTTGCCCCCCGCTCAAGGGCCCGGTCAAGGCGCTCCAGGGTGAAAACACATCCTCCCTCGGAAATAACGATCCCGTTCCGATCCTTATCCAAAGGCCTGCTCGCCTTGGTCGGATCTGTATGCTCAGCCAGTGCTCCCTGGGCCTTAAAACTGGCAAAGATTCCAAAAGACCCAACACATTCAGATATCCCTCCACAGAGAGCGAGATCGACCTCACCAAGCCGCAACATCTGCACCCCCTGAATCAAGGCGGCATTTCCGGCAGCACAAGCCGCTCCCACCGAGTAATGCGGCCCGGTTATCCCGAGATTCATGGTAATTTCCCCGGCCGGATTATTGAGCACGGTTCGGGGATTATGATGATGGGTCCAGTAGTCCACATTATAGTCGAACTGACTGATATTGTAGACTTCGTTTTCAGTTTCAACAGTTCCGTGTTCAGTCAGGCCGATATAAACCCCAACCCGAGAGCGATCATATACGGTCAGTTCTATCCCGGAATCCGCCAGCGCCTCACCGGCACAGTACACCCCGATACAACCGGCTCGGGTTCCACGTTTGTTTTCTTTTTTCTTTCGGTACCGAGTCTCTGGGAAGGAACATATCCCGGCCGGAGCTGTGCCCATATATCGCAGATCGATGGTTGAAATGCCGCTTTCACCAGCCAACAGACGACGCCTGAACTCAGGCAGATCGTTGGCTCCACCCGGGGCGGTCAAGCCTACACCGGTGATAACGATTCGTTCAAACAGATCGGGTCCTTTCATGAACCTCCTCCCAACAGATCCGCCACGATTTCTGGAACCGATTGTATTGCTTCCGGTAACTTATCAGGCATTGGCCCTCCCGCTTGAGCCATATCTGGACGTCCGCCGCCTTTTCCACCGACAATAGCGGCAACTGCCGCCACCAGTTGTCCAGCTTTGACACGCTCTACCAGATCCTTACTGACAAGGGCCAGCAAAGCCGCCTTGCCGTTAATCTCACCGGCAAGCACAGCAACACCACTGCCCATCTTGTCTCGAACCTTGTCTCCAGCCTCGCGCAATGTTTTTGGCGAATCCAGCGGAATCCGACCAGCCACAACTTTTACTCCGGCAATCTCGGTGGCGCTGCCTAAAAGTTCATTCAAATCTGACAACGCCCTTGAAGCCGCCAACGAAGCTATGTCCTTTTCCAGTTCCTTTTGCCGCTTAAGCAGCGCGGTAATTTTTACCGGAGATTCGGCAAAAGGCCCGGAAAGCAACCCGGCAACCTCTTCCGCTCTACGGGCAAGCTCTTGAACATAGGCAACCGCCGCAGGACCAGTCAACGCCTCTATACGACGAACTCCCGCCGCAATGCCTGATTCGGAAATAATTTTAAACAAGCCAATGGTTCCGGTGGCGTTGGTATGCGTACCGCCACAGAGCTCTTTAGAAAAAGCCCCAATGCTGACCACACGCACCTCGTCGTCATATTTCTCCCCAAACAAGGCTGTTGCGCCGTCGGCAATAGCCTGCTCTCTGGAAAGCAGATCAGTATGCAATGGGGTATTTCTGCGTATCTGTTCATTGACCAGTTGCTCGATAGCCACAATTTCCTCGGCAGTTACTGGAGAAAAATGGGTGAAATCAAAACGAAGTCTATCATCACTCACCAGAGAACCGGCCTGTTTGATGTGGTCACCGAGAATTTGCTTCATGGCCGCATGCAGCAGATGCGTGGCCGTATGGTTAAGTGCTGTCTCATCGCGTACATTCTCGCTTACCTGCAAGACAACCTCCTGACCATATGACAATACGCCTTCGACCACATGTCCTGCATGAAAGATTAGACCATCAACCGGAACAATGGTTTTATCGATCT
>CALZIH010000150.1 GCA_945787305.1 uncultured Desulfobulbaceae bacterium
AACCTCCGGAGCCACCTGAGTCACCGCCGCCATCGCCGCCGCCTGAACCTCCGGATCCACCTGAACCACCGCTGCCATCGCCACCGCCTGAACCTCCGGATCCACCTGAACCATCGCTGCCATCGCCACCGCCTGAACCTCCGGAGCCACCGGAACTACCTCCGCCATCGCTGCCGCCTGAACCTGCACTATCTCCACGTCCCGATCCATGCATGCCGCCGCCACCACGACTACCAGGACCATATTCCGATATATCACGGGCCCCTCTACCCTGCTCAACAGCGTTTCCATAGTTCCTGGCATAGGATTCAATGTTTCCATGCCCTGCCTGTCGCCCCATGGAGCTACGCATGGTTCGCATCCCGTTTGCATCAAAACCCTTTTGCAGCGCCCTGCCGACGACCTCTGCCGTTGTTTTTGAAGATACTCCCTGTCGAGCCATGTCCCGCGCCGTGAGCATTGTTTCCTGCGCAAGAGAGTCAAACTCTTTCGGTCCCATCTGTTTTGATCTATTGCGAAGGCTGCCCACGATGTGTTCCGCGTCCTGATGCGTTAAACCGGCTGCAAGACCTGCAGCAACAGCCTGACCCACTTGTGCCACCTGTTTTCGTTCTCTGACCAATTTACCAGCAAGACCATACCCATATTCATAACGGGAAGTTACCCGTTCCATGGCCTGAACGATCCTGTCCGGCGAAACGCGCTTTGCAACCCCCTCATATACTTTACCAGCGACCATTTCCGCAGGAACCCCTTGCTGACGGGCAGCATTAACCATGGCTTGAACCTGGTTGACCTGTTGTTCTGTAAACCCGGCTTTGACCATGGTCCGGTTCAGGCCGGCATCATCAACCGCAGCAAAAGCTCCAGATGCAACACATTGTAGCAATATCAACAAAAGGATAAATCTATTCATAATTACCTGTCCGTATGTATTTTCCATGTACCATGTAAACGTCTACCGGGTGTAAAGGTTACAGTTTAAGGCAGGTAAAGACAATTTTCCGACCCATAGTCATCTGTTTCTTTAAAACGGCACTCAGGCAGATAGGGGGCGCCGTCTACGATATAAAAATAAGCAAATTCGGAACCGGCAGGCAGGGTTACCTCCCAGATCCCGGATCTATCTTGCGAAGCCTCATGGAGGAGAAAGTTGTCAACAGACGAGGCGAACTGGATACGGGTCGCATCCGGCACCTGCAGGTACAATGTGAGTAAATCCAATTGCTTCTCAACATAATGGTTGGCTGTACAGGCGGAAAGACTGACAAATAACAGCGCAATCAAGATATTAATTTTTATCATATCGCGATATCGACTTTAATGATTGAATTTTCACCACCAAAATCGTCCCGTTCACGGGTCAATACCGTAGGGTCGGCTATCTGTTCACCATTTTCAACAAGATAACTATATCGATGCTCTCCCTCAGGAAGACTGAGAGTAAGGGACCAGTATCCACTTGCACCGACCTTTTGCATGGCCACTGGAGCCCAACCGGTGAAGGAGCCCATGATTTCCGCCTGACCGGCTCCCGGGCGATAAATCACAAACCTGTGCAGGGTATCATGGCTAACAGCCTGCTCGGGACGAAACAGAAAAGCCATCGCCACCAAAGCCACTGCCGTGGCAAATCCAGTAAGCGGTGGCAACCACGGCTCAAAAAAGCTGCGTGCAGACCTCCTCTTCACCTTGACCCGCACATCCGGTATGGTGGAAACCATATCGGCCTGCAGCACTTTTTCCTGGGCAAGCAGTTCGACTGCTTCCTCCTTGAAACCTTTGTCTTCATATACCGTTTCTACAAACTCAACTTTTTCGTCAAGATCAAGTTCGTTGTCAATAAAGAGACTGATCAAATAATCTTTCATAGCTCACCCTACCGGAGAATTTTTTTTAATTTACAACGCGAGCGGTGAATCTTCACCTTGATGTTCGTTTCGCTGTTTCCGGTTATATCGGCAATTTCCCGATATGAGAGGTCACTGCTCACCGCAAGGGCGAGAATGTCCCGCTCTTCAGTATCAAGCTGCTGCATTGCAGCCAGAACGCGTCTGGATTCCTCCCGTACATGACAAATATTTTCCAGATCAATATCTACTCCGTGCAGTTCATCTTCATAGGTCGCGTCATGATGATTTTTTCGTGCATGATCATACAACAGATTCCTGCCTATAGTAAAAAGCAGGGCCGGACTTTGCTCCCTGTCTTTATACCGTTCAAGATAACGGGTAAAGCTCTCCTGCATTATATCGGCAGCCAGATGATAATTGCCGGTTTTACGCAATAAATAGCCAAAAAGCCGCTCTTTATTTTCTGTATAGAATTTCTGAAAAGTATTCACCTTGTTTTCTTAACGTTTTTTTCCGGTGAAGGTTACGATTTTTTTCAGGAAAAACAGATGTCGAGGAAAAAATCAAGAAAGTCTGTAACTCTTTTTCCCGGCAATCGTTGTTCGGGTAAGTGGAGCAAAGGGAAAGAACAAGGCAATCAGGATGTCCTGCTTGTCACGCCCCTGCTGATAAATAATTTTGAGGAGGTTACGATGCAATTTACAACAACAATCGCAAAAACACTTGTCATGGCCACAGCGCTCATAATGCTTGCGGCTCCGGCAATGGCCGGCCAGGGGAATGGGCCCGGCAACTGTACAGGAACAGGTGATGGCAACCAGAATGGAAGCCGAAACGGCGACGGGACCGGTGACTGCCTAGACAGCACGTTTGCCCTGGATAACGCCATTATTCTGGCCCGCGGTGGTAATGGTGGCGGCAACGGTTCAGGGGGAGGTTCCGGAACCGGTGATTGTGATGGCTCAGGAAATGACGGAGAACACGGTGGTAATGGACACGGCCCCGGCGACGGAAACGGCAATGATGGCGACGGCCCTGGAGATGGAGCCGGCAACGGTCCGGGAACAGGTGATTGTTTAAGTACAATGTTCTTCACCTTGGACAACAGTATTATTCTCGCCAAGGCCGACAATGGCGGCGAGGGTTCAGGAGATGGGCTTGGCGATGGAACCGGCAACTCAGGCCATGGACCCGGCGATGGAACCGGTAACTCAGGCCATGGGCCCGGCGATGGGACCGGTAATGCCTAAGATCTCCCAGACACAAGGAAAAGCGCAAGGGCGCAATAGAGTTCCTTTGTAAGCTCTCCAGGTATTTAAGGACGCTACCTTTCCGGTAGCGTCCTTTTTTTTTGGCACCCTTATGTCACCGGCATGCTCGCATCAAACTTCGACAATCTTGTCGACAAATAACATAAACCGTCGAACGAGACGGTTCACCTTAAAGCAAACAATCCGTTCAAAATATTGATATTATAATGAAAATAATATATTTCAACCTGGCGTAATTGTTGATTGTTCATATATCAAAACACATATCGATAGGGTTAATTTTTGTGATTTACCATCAAAGCGCAGTTAGTCATACTCGGTGAGGGGACTGATTTTATTTTTCCACACCAGGTACACAATGATTGTCACTACAGGTAGTGGTTAAAGCAGTTGCTACGGATGTAAACAAAAAGAAAAATTTAATCTGTCTTTCGGATTGGAGAAGGTTCAGTAAATATAACGATGAAAGTATCGAGATATCTTTTCCTTCAGTCTTCACAACTAAAGGTAACCTAAAACATCTTTCAGTCGCCTATAGGCTGATGAACATATTCGTTTGTGATTACCACTGAAACTCAGCCAATCTTGAAGCAGACACTGTAATGTGCTGATAATTCAGTGGATGCTTTCTACTAAAAAGTCATCCCCGTGAAGACGGGAATCCAGAATATTTGGCTAGGCCGCCTAGATTCCCGCGGGAATGACGAGCAAAAAGGCTGAAGTTCGATGGTAATCACATATTCGTTTGAGGAGGGAGCCGGTTATGAGCATTGTTTCTGCACAACAGCTCAGCAAACAGTATGTGAGCGGAGATATTACCATCCAGGCTATTTGCGAGGCGACCTTTACCATTGCTCCTGCCTCATTTGTCGCTTTTGTCGGACCGTCGGGAAGCGGCAAATCGACCTTGCTCAACATGATTGGCTGCCTTGACCCGCCGACCAGCGGCAAACTTGAGGTTGTCGGCAAAGAGGTTACCAATCTCAGCCCAAGCGAATCAGCCGCTTTTCGCGGCGAAAACATTGGCTTCATATTTCAGGATTTTAATCTGATACCGATCTTGACCGTTTTTGAAAATATTGAATACCCCCTGATCATGGTACAAAATTGGCCTGCAGCCAAACGGAAACAACAGGTGGAAAAGATGCTTGAAGCAGTGGGCATGCAGGACCAGGCAGGCAAATATCCAAGTCAGATTTCAGGAGGCCAGAAACAGCGGGTGGCTGTAGCCAGAGCCCTTGTAACCAATGCCAGATTAGTACTCGCGGACGAACCAACCGCCAATCTCGACCGTGAGACCGCTAATCGGATCATCACCCTTATGAAGACCATGCGTGATGAGTTTTCTACTACTTTTCTTTTCTCAACCCACGATCCCAAGGTAATGAACAACGCGGAAATAATTTTTACCCTTGAAGATGGCAGGCTGCAGGAAAAAAACCATAACCATGGAGGCGGACATGCATAACATCTTCAAACTTGCCGCCCGCAACCTCCGGCGCTATATGCGAAGGACCCTCCTCACCTCGACCCTCATCACCCTCGGCGTAGTAGCGGTACTGCTGTTTGTCTCCATATCCGGATCGTTCAAGGCATTGATGATCAGCCAGATCACCGATTCCATGATGGGGCATCTGCAGATACATCGCAAGGGGTACCTTGCCTCCATAGACAGCCTGCCCCTTAATCGTAACCTGCAGGGTGAACAGATTGCGAAAATTCAGGAACATCTAAATGGTAACCAAGCGATCGAGGCCTATTCCATGCGTATCAAGCTTGGCGCCATGTTCAGCAACTTTAAGGAAACGACCAACATCCGTCTCACCGCAGTCAATCCTGAGCAAGAAGTGCAAACCGTTCCCATGCTCATGGATCGAATTCTTGCAGGAGGTCAAAGCCGGTGATACAATTGTCCTGGTGGCCACGAACAAAGACGGATCGGTCAACGGACAGTCCTTTGTCGTTCGCGGAATTCTGGAGGGTATTTCCGGACCCGGCGGCAGGGACGGATATATTCATTTGGCTGATGCAAAAACCTTGCTCCGTATTGATGGCAAGGAGATCAGTGAAATTGCCATCCGCCTAAAAAATATCGGAGACCTGCATCCTGCTTTTGCGGCGATGCAAACCCAACTTGCAGCTTTAAAGAACAAGATGGATAAACCGGTTTTTGAAATCCATACATGGGAGAAGCTCTCACCTTTTTCAAAGATTGCCAACATGATCGACCTGATGACCTTGTTTATCAAAATCATGCTGGTGGCGATTGTCCTGGTCAGCATCATGAACGTTATGGTTATGTCTGTTTATGAACGGATCAACGAGATAGGAACCATCGCCGCCATAGGTACTCGTCCCGGCAAGATCATGGCCCTTTTCCTCACCGAAGGGCTTCTTCTCGGTATTTTCGGCACTTTGATCGGAGTGGCGATCAGCCTGGCTGCCATTTTCGGTATGAATATGATGGGGATACGTTTTGACTTCGGTCGCCAGCAAGGACTGATTCTTGCGCCGACCATTGCGGTCGGAGAGGTACTGATGGTTATGGGTATTGTTATCGCCATTGCCGTACTTGGCAGCCTGCAACCGGCTTGGAAGGCGGCAAAAATGGATCCGATTACAGCTCTGCGACATGTTTGAGAAGAATACAAGAGTATACACGTAAACCATAACGGAGAAACGTCATGCTGAAAACAATCCACCCGATCATCGGCGCATGTTTCCTGATGCTCCTGTCATCAACAATATCCTTTGCCGAGGAAAATCAATATAGAATTGTCGTCGCCGGTGAAGACAGGGCAATCACGTCCCGAATCAGCAAGGTTGCCGCCCGTGCACCCTATTTCCACTTTTTTGACAAACAGGGCAACCTGCTGCAAACCCTGCAAAATCCCTATGCTGAAGCCGGCGGTGGAGCGGGCCCCAAAACTGCCGCTTTTCTGGTTGAAAAAGAAGCAAATCTCATTGTTGCGGGTAAATTTGGAAAAAAAATGAAAAACGCGCTCAAAGCCGACGACATGCAATATATCGAGCGACAGGGAGTTGTTATTGACGCAGTCAAGGAGCTCAACCATGGACAATAAAACATGCTTTCGCCTGATAACAATCCTTGCACTGCTCCTGCTCTGCACTGGCGTTCCAGCCGTGGCCATGGACGGCAATGCGCTTCTGCGTCAGGTGGATGCCAACATGCAGCCGGCATCGTATGAAATGTATCGCAAACTGATCAATATCGAACCCGATGACACCAAAAAAGAGTTTCTTTTATATACTGTAAAAAAGGGACGGGACAAGATGGTTGCTCTTTTTCTGTCGCCGGCCAGTGAAGAGGGTCGATCCACCCTTCGCCTGGGCGACAACATGTGGTTGTACATACCTAATGTCGGCAAGCCAATCCGTATCACCAGCCTGCAATCGGTGGTGGGTGGTATTTTCAACAACTCGGATATCCTTCGACTTGATTTCAGCCTCGAATATGCTGTCAATCAGGTTCAGGAGAATGGAGAGGCGTACCTGCTTGAGCTCAAAGCAAAATCCACTGCCGTCGCCTATGACCAATTGAAGATGACAGTGGATAAAAACAACCTGCTGCCGACGGTTATTGAATGTTATACAGCCAGCGGCATGCTGATCAAGACCCTGCATTATTCAAAGATTAAAGATTTCGGCGACGGCCTGGTCAGGCCATCGGTGTTGGAAACAGACAGCCCGCTGCACAAGGGATACCGCTCGGTGCTGCTTTTTGCCAAGGTGCAACAAAGAGACCTTGCCGACGAAGTCTTTACTCTGAACTTTCTGCCAAAGGTTGATGCGTTGCGCTAGCCCCAGGTCCTGCCAGGGCATTTCCTTGCTGCTGGCGGCCTTTTTCCTGCCGGTATTATGCGGAGCCGGTGAAGACTTTAGTTTTGACATCGAGGAGATCGAAAAAAAAACCTTTGCCTGGGGTGGTTTTGCAGAGATTAAATGGGAACACATGGACATCAACCAGGACTCGTCCTTCAGCCTGCTCAACCTTGCCGACGACGCTTCGACAACCATTGACCGCTTCAGCGGCAGCCTGCAACTGGACGGCAGGTACAGTCGAAATACCTTCACGCTCAACTGGCTGCTTAAGGCGGCAGGGCAACAAGACAACCTTGGCTGGATAGATTTTGCCGATGTGTACGAAGCCTATGGCTCCATCAAGCCCTCAGCAAGTGTTACCGCCAACCTGGGAAAAAAATCTTACAAATGGGGGAAGGGCTACGCCTGGAATCCGGTTGGCTTTATTAACCGACGCAAAGACCCAAACAATCCGGATGAATCCCTGGAAGGGTATATTACGCTAGAGGCCGACCTGATAAAAAGTCATACTCGTCCACTGCAGACCACGGCGCTGACAGCTGTTCTTCTTCCGGTCTGGGATGGGGTTAATGAAGATTTTGGAGAACCAGACCAGCTCAACCTTGCAGGCAAACTTTATCTGCTTTTGCTGGATACCGATATCGACCTGCTCTTTTTGACCGGTAAGAGCCGCTCAACAAGCTTTGGTCTTGATTTTTCCAAGAACCTGGCCACCACGGATCATGAGAAGTGGCTCCTGCAGGAGGACAACACCTTGCTTCTCACCCCAGAAAATCGCCTCTCCTGGCTCCTTGGTCTTCGTTACCTGTCTGCATCCAACATAACCTCAATCATCGAATATTATCATAATGGCGGTGGCTACTCTGAAGAAGAAATGAACAGGTTCTATCGCTTTACTAAAGAGGCAGGAAAAGATTTCAAGCAGACAGCCAGCGGGTTTTTCCTCGATCAAGCGCGGGAAATGAGCCTCAAGGGTTACGGCAGGCCGCAACCCGGACGCAACTATCTGTATGCGCGCTTCAGTCAAAAGGAGCCCTTTAACATCCTCTACTTCACCCCTGCCCTGAGCGCTATCATCAACCTGGATGACAAGAGTTACACCCTGACACCTGAGTTGGCTTACAACGGCTATACAAACTGGGAGATACGTTTGCGTTTCAGCTATCTTAATGGAAAACCACTGTCCGAGTATGGGGAAAAGCTCAACAGCAACAAAGTTGAACTTCGATTACGTTATTTTTTCTAAATATTTTCCATCCAGGAGATTGGTACGCTACTGGCTTGCCCAAGGAACCTTTACCTCAAGGTACATTCCTTTTGTCAGGAAAAATTCTCCTTACCGCCTCCTTTTCATTACCCCTTGACAGTGCATTTTATTCTTTATATACTTCCGAATTACGCATTTATACGAGCTCCTGGGCTAACAAATTTTTTCCAGGATGATTTCGCTAGTTCTACCCATATTATTTTTTATTTTTACCCGGCTCAGTAGCCAACATGTCTGAGCCGAACAACAGAAAGGACAACCCGATGAGCAAAATTACAGGTTCGCAGGCCATCATCAAATGCCTACAGGAAGAAGGTGTTGATACGATTTTCGGTTTCCCGGGCGGCGCGGTTATTGATTTGTACGACGAGCTGCTTGACTCCGATATAAAAAACGTACTTGTCCGCCACGAACAGGGCGCAGTACACGCTGCCGACGGATACGCCCGTGCCACCGGTAAAGTCGGTGTTGCCCTGCTGACTTCGGGGCCCGGCGCGACCAATGGTGTAACGGGCATTGCCACAGCCTATTTGGATTCAATCCCCATAGTGGTCCTAACCGGTCAGGTCCCCAGGGCCTTGATCGGCAACGATGCCTTTCAGGAAGTCGATATTGTCGGCATCACCCGACCCTGCACCAAACACAACTATCTGGTCAGCGATCCGGCCGACTTGGTTTCGACCATGCGTGAAGCCTTCTACCTGGCGGCTTCCGGACGACCGGGACCGGTACTGATAGACCTGCCCAAGGATGTTGTTGCCTCGATGATGTCTTTTCCGGAAAAGAAAAAAATCAAGATGCAGACCTATCAGCCAAACCTGGCTCCCCATCCCGGTCAGGTTGAAAAGGCCTGCAAAGCCTGCCTTAAGGCAAAACGACCCGTCCTCTATGTCGGTGGTGGTGTTATTCTTTCCGATGCCAACAAGGAGCTGACCGAGCTTGCTGAAAAGCTTCATGTCCCGGTAACCATGACCCTCATGGGCATTGGCGGCTTTCCCGGCACCAACCCGCTATCTCTGGGCATGCTTGGTATGCACGGCAGCTATGCCGCCAACATGTCGGTGGCCAAAAGCGACCTGCTCATTGCCGTCGGTGCCCGTTTTGACGATCGAGTTACCGGACGATTGGACGCCTTTGCACCCCATGCCAAGATCATCCACATTGACATTGATCCGACATCCATCAGTAAAAATGTCGACGTCGACATCCCCATCGTTGCCGACTGTAAAAATGCCTTGCGCGCGATGAACAGCTGGCTTGACGACTCAAAAGACTTTGTTGCCGAGGAAAGCGCCGAAAAACATCGTCCCTGGGTCGACCAGGTTCACGAATGGAACGAAAAGCACCCGCTCACCTACCGCGAAGAAGGCGACATCATCAAGCCGCAGTATGTCATACAGACCCTGGACAGGCTGACCGGCGGCGATGCCATCATCACCACCGAGGTCGGCCAGAACCAGATGTGGGCCGCCCAGTTTTATAAGTTTAACAAACCCCGGCAATGGTTGACATCTGGTGGACTGGGGACCATGGGTTACGGGCTGCCGGCGGCAATCGGTGCTAAACTCGCCTTTCCCGATGCAACGGTTATCGATGTCGCCGGTGACGGTTCCATCCAGATGAACATCCAGGAGCTGGCCACAGCTCGTCAATATGGAGCGCCGGTAAAGGTTGCCATCCTCAACAACAACTACCTGGGCATGGTCCGTCAATGGCAGGAATTGTTCTACAACAAACGATACTCCGGGACCGTCATGGAAGTCACCCCTGACTTTGTCGAGCTGGCCAAGGCCTATGGCGCTGTCGGACTGCGTGCCAAAACGAAAAGTGAGGTTGAACCGGTCATCAAGGAAGCGCTTGCCACCGACAAACTGGTTATCATGGACTTTGTCATCAGCCGGGAAGAAGGGGTTTTCCCGATGGTTCCGGCCGGCAAGGCGACTACGGAAATGCTGCTTGTATAACAAGCCGCATGGAGAATACAGACCGGATTAACAATTTCTTTTCGATATAGTTACAGGATACAGATCAATGAAACATACACTGTCAGTTTTACTTCAGAACAAGCCGGGTGCGCTCTCCCGGGTGACTGGCCTGTTCAGCGGCCGCGGTTTTAACATTGAAAGCCTCTGTGTGGCAGAGACCCTTGACCCCAAAGTCTCCTGCCTGACCCTTGTTACCCGTGGCGATGACGCCATTGTTGAACAGATCACTAAACAGTTACATAAACTGATTGACGTCATCAAAGTGACGGATATCACAGAGGGGGAATATGTTGAACGGGAGATGATACTCATCCGCGTCAAAGCCGAAGCCAGCACCAGGGCAGAGGTCTTGAGGATCATCGATATCTTCCGGGGAAAGGTTGTCGATGTCAGCCCCACCTCCTATGCTGTTGAAGTCACAGGCCCCGAATCCAAAATCAAGGCGGTTATTGATATTCTTCGCCCCATAGGCATCAAGGAAATCATCCGAACCGGTACCATTGCCATGCCCAGAGCACCAAAAAAATAGATTTTACCGGTCCTTTGGCAACATTCTTGACACGGTTAAAAAAGGCATGGCTGAGTACGCCATGCCTTTTTTCTGCTCCATCATGACGGGCGGCGCATAAAAAAACAAAATCGCCGCTTGCACTGTACGGAATCACAATGAGCACGAAGCTTTCCGCCGTCGGTGGCGAGGCTTTACACGACAGCGACAACCATAATACATCTCTATGAAGCAGCAGCAGGTTCCCATTGCCAGGGAAGGTTACCCATTTATCATATTCTGTGGTTTCACAACAATTATACTTGCTCTCCTTGGCTTTTCGATTGCAGCACTTGTAGCCCTCATACTGACAACATTTGTTACCTGGTTCTTCAGGGATCCATCCAGGGTTATACCCGACGATCCCGAAGCAGTGCTTTGCCCTGCCGACGGCCGGGTGATTCTTATACGGGAAATAGATGATGACCGGTTTCTGGGCGAAAGAGCTCTCAAGATATCGATATTCATGAACGTTTTCAATGTCCATGTCAATCGTATACCCTGCACCGGTACGGTGGAAGAAGTGCTGCTCAAACCGGGTTCATTTTATTCTGCCGACAAAGATAAAGCCGCTTTGAAAAACGAATACTGCGCGCTGACCCTGAGAACGCAGGGCGGCATCCGCTACAGCGTAGTACAGGTTGCCGGGCTGCTTGCCCGCCGCATTGTCTGCCGGGCGGAAAAGGGTGACTCCATTGCCGCTGGTACCCGCTACGGGCTCATTCGCTTCGGCTCACGAGTTGACCTCTATCTTCCCCCTGACACCCAGATCAACGTCCAACTTCGCCAGAAGGTGAAAGCCGGAGAGACGATCCTCGCCCAGCTGAACAGCGACCGCTAATTTCGCCTTCCCTGTCTGTCTCTTTCCCGACTGTTATATTGAAGTACGAGCATACACAAAGCCTGCACCTAAAGCCCTAAGAGAAACAAAGGAAACACCCACTTCAAATACGTTTTACCCTGAGGAGAAATAAGTGCGCATTACCGGTGGCACAGCCTGCGGTCGCAGGTTGACTGGCCCCAAAAAGAAAGGCGATTCAATTCGTCCAACCAGCGACCGTGTCCGTGAGGCGATCTTTAATATCCTGGCCGAAACTGTTTCAGGGGCGACCGTGCTTGACCTTTTCGCCGGAACCGGTGCCTTAGGCCTTGAGTCGCTGAGCCGCGGAGCCGAGTCCGTCGTCTTTGTCGATAAGGACCCCGGAGCCCTGGAAATTATCGGCCTGAACCTGAAGGCCTGCTTTTCTCAGCCACCGGCCCGAGCCTTTAAGCTTGATCTTTCTCAGGACTTGAGCATACAGCGCCTCCAGCGTCAATTTCCGACAACCTACCGGTTCAACCTTGTCTTTCTTGATCCCCCCTATGAAAAAAACCTGGCGGAAAAGCTGGTTAAAATGGTAGAAAGTTCAGGGATTCTGGCCGAAAATGCAACAGTAATAGTAGAGGATCGGCAAAACCAGAACCTGCCGGCAAGGATCAATCGGCTCCAATTGACCGACCGGCGCCGCTACGGGGAAACCGGCCTCTGGTTCTATTCACTTTCTTCCTGAACAACTAAAATTGATGGGTTACACAGAACATACTCCAAAAATAGTTGCCTCCGAGAAAACGACTGCTGTATACCCGGGCACCTTTGACCCGATCACCAACGGGCATATTGATATCATTCAACGGGCGCTTGGCCTCTTTGATCGTGTAATTATTGCCATTGCCATCAATTCCCAAAAAAAGCCGCTGTTCTCGCTTAAAGAACGAATTGACCTGATTAATCAATGCTTCGGCCCTGAGAATGATCGGGTTCAAGTCGACACCACCAGTGGACTGATTGTCGATTATGCTGAAGAACAAGGCGCCTGTGCCATTGTGCGTGGCCTGCGGGCGGTTTCCGATTTTGACTATGAATTCCAGCTTGCCCTGATGAACAGAAAACTGGCCCGCAAGGTGGATACGATTTTTCTGATGACCGGTTTTCGATGGATATATATCAGCTCCAGTATCATCAAGGATGCGGCAAAGCATAACGGTGATATCAGCGGCCTGGTCCCCATCCATGTACAAAAGGCGTTACAGAATAAATACCATGCCGACTACCAAGGCTGAACAAGGCGTTGATGGACAACGTCGCCAATTCCTCAGCCGCTCCCTGCAATGGGCTGGTGTGTGTTTTTCTCTTCTGCTCATCTCTCCCCTGCTTCGTTTTCTCGGATACACCGTCAAACCCAAACCACGATATGTCACCGTTGCGGCGCCACTTCCCCTAAGCGGATACCACGCAGAACGGGATTTTATACTTTTTGCCGGCGACGATGAACCTTTTGTTGTTTCTCGAACCTGTACCCATCTGGGCTGTCGGCTCAACTTCCTTGAAGACAAACAGATTATCGAATGTCCCTGTCATCAAAGCCGGTTCACCCCACATGGCAAACTGATCTCAGGGCCGGCAAAAAAAAACCTGCCGACCTTTACAGTGGAAACGAAAAAGACCGATGAAGGGACGATAAGTGGTTATGTCGTCACATTGTAATGGCTTTGATGAGTAAAGAAAAAATCGTTGCCAATCGCTGGGGTGGCCAGGCCCTCATCTGTCTCTTTATCTCTGTCCTTTCAGGCATTGTCCTTTCATTGCAGTACAACCCTGCAGAACCTTTCTACTCCACCGTCGTCATTGAGCTGATCGCCCCTTTTGGTTCGTTCTGGCGTGCAATGCATTACTATTCCAGCCAGGCATTCTTCCTGTTGCTCCTGGTTCATTTACTCGTTATCCTCTGGCAAATGGAATATTCCTATACCCGCTCGGCCTGGATCAGACTGAGCGCCAGTATTCCGGTGACCATCCTTTTACTGTTCACCGGCTATGTCCTTCGTGGTGATGTCACCGGTGAGTCTGCCGGTGCCATTGCCGAACATATCGCCCTCTCCATACCGGTTCTCGGAAAACCACTGAACAGCCTGCTCTTTGACGTCATGGCAAACGGGGTAAAAAAGGTCTATGCCAATCACCTGATCGGCCTTATGGTCTTGGGTGGAATTTGTGTCTGGCCGCACCTGCGGCGCTATACTGCCTATTACCGCAACCATTATATCCTGATCATGACCGTCCTGTTGCTTTCCGTAGCGCTGCCACCGTCCATGGAACCTGAGAAGGTAGGCCTTACCCATATTGCAGGCCCATGGTTTTTTTTAGGCCTACAGGAGTTATTGCGTTTTATGCCGGTATTTTGGGCTGGAGTTGTGGTACCGCTCATTCCGCTTGCCGCCCTTTTTCTGCTCCCTGAACAGGCACGGAAACGATCCGTTACCCTGATTATGATTATCGTCTGGTTATTAGGGTACGCAATATTAAGCGTGATGAGTCTCGCCAGAATGTAGGATACGGATTAAGTCGGGCGTTACTCCCAACCCTGTCAAACACTTCAGAGTGTGAGGGGTATAGGCTGAAGACTGTTAGGCAATCAGGGAATGTACAATTGTACTCAAATGCAAGGTAATGGGTTTGACGTAAACAATGCGTGAGCGTGTGGCAATGAACGGTGTAATCCATATCCTGATGATTGCGGCATTATGCTATGGCCTGCTTCTGGTTTTTCTGTATTTCTACCAGGGCCGAATGCTGTTTCTGCCCAACCTCCCTTCCCGCTCTCTATCCACCTCGCCATCTGCAGTCGGACTGGCCTACGAGACCGTCAACCTGATGACCGTCGACAACATCCGGCTGCATGGCTGGTTTATTCCCGCAGCCGAAGAACGAGGCGTCATCCTCTTCTGCCATGGTAATGCAGGTAACATCTCCCACCGCCTTGATTCACTGCTTCTCTTTAACAGAATGGGCTACAGTATCCTGATTTTTGACTACCGCGGCTACGGACGCAGTCAGGGTCGACCAAGCGAGGCAGGGACCTACCTGGATGTGGAGGCCGGCTGGCGATATCTGACCGATGAGCGTTCGCAGTCCCCGTCGCAGATCGTCCTGT
>CALZIH010000151.1 GCA_945787305.1 uncultured Desulfobulbaceae bacterium
ATCTGATCGGCAACGCTCTCAAGTTTCATCGTCCCGATGTGCCTCCTCAGGTACATATCTGCAGTGAAAAGATTGACGGAGACTGCGGAGATGCATTTAAAATTTCTATTAAAGACAATGGGATTGGATTTGAGGCCGAGTACGCAGAACGTATTTTCGAGGTCTTCCAACGCCTTCACGGTCGGGGGGAGTATGAGGGTACCGGGGTTGGACTGGCTATTTGTCGTAAAATTGCAAGACGCCACGGCGGCGATATCTTTGCAAAAGGGGACCCCGCAAGGGGAACGACTTTTTATTTCACCTTGCCGGCGCATCAGGCCGACGGCACTGACCAGTCGGCGGTAGAGGAGCATGGTGAAAATTTGTCATTAAAAAGAGAGTGAGAGGAGGAAATTCGGTGAACAAAAAAAAACGAATCAAAATCCTGATGGCCGACGATGATCCTGATGATCGATTCATGGCCGAGGAAGCACTTCAAGAGGCCCGACTTGCCAACGAGTTGTATCTGGTCGAGGACGGCCAGGAATTGATGGATTTTCTACTGCATCAGGGAGCGTACAGCGATTCGGAAAAGGCGCCTAAACCAGGACTGATATTGCTCGATCTCAATATGCCACGAAAAAGTGGACGTGAGGCACTGGAAGAGATCAAGGCCCATCCAGAACTACGAAGTATTCCAGTGGTTGTTTTGACTACTTCAAAAGCCGAAGAAGATGTCCTGCGCACCTATAATCTGGGAGTTAACAGTTTCATAACCAAACCGGTCAGCTTCGAGGGGCTTGTTGATGTCATGCGAGCTTTGTCCCACTACTGGTTCGAAATTGTTTCCCTCCCGGAATTTGAGGCGAATTAATGAACCTGGAGCGCTACAGAGTGCTACTGGTTGATGATGATGAGGATGATTACCTCATCACCGCCGACTTGCTCTCGGAAATCGATGGAACCCGATTTGATCTTGATTGGGTTGCTTCCTATGCCGAAGGCCTTGAAGCGATCACCCGGAGGGAACATGATGTCTATTTACTCGACTACAGGCTAGGTGGGAAGCATACAGGACTTGAGTTGTTGCGCGAGGCAATCAGAAGTGGTTGTCGTGAACCGATAATTCTTCTCACCGGATTGAGGGACCGAGAGATAGATATGGAAGCAATGAGTACCGGGGCAGCTGATTATCTCGTCAAGGGGCAAATCAATGCTCCGTTGCTTGAACGCTCTATCCGTTACTCTTTGAGAGCTAATCAAAACGAGAAAAAGCTTGCGCAGATGGCTGAGTTTGACGGCCTGACAGGCCTTCCCAACCGCCACCTTTTTCAGGATCGGTTTGCCCAGCAGTTAGCGCTTGCCCGGCGTCAGAAAGGGGTAGTTGGGCTTATGTTTCTCGATTTGGATCGCTTTAAGCTCATCAATGATACTCTGGGGCACTCAGCGGGTGATAAATTATTAACAATAGTCTCCGAGCGTTTACAACAATCTGTACGGGAAAGTGATACCGTTGCTCGACTCGGCGGAGATGAGTTTGTGGTAATCCTTCCTGACATCAACGCCCCGCAAAACATCATTTTGATTGCCCGGCGCATCATTAAAAAGATTAGGCAACCGGTACAGTTTGATATCCAGGAAATTTTTCCTGCCGCCAGCATTGGGATTTCCCTGTTTCCACACGACGGCTCTGACACTGAAACGCTTCTCAGGAAAGCCGATATGGCGATGTATCAAGCCAAGGCTTCCAGCGCAAAAAAGTATGCCTTTGCCTCAGATAGTTTGAATAAACAGGTGTCCGAGAGGTTTAACCTGGAAGGGAAACTCCACCGGGCCCTTGAAAGAAAAGAATTTATTATCGACTATCAGCCGCAGTTCGATCTGCGTAGCGGTGACCTAGTTGGCGGTGAAGCCTTGCTGCGTTGGAAGCCGGCGGAGCATGTCATCGCACCTGGAACATTTATCCCCCTGCTGGAAGAAACCGGGTTGATCGTTCCGGTTGGTTCCTGGGTTATCCAGACAGTTTGCCAACAATATTTAGCCTGGCAAAAAAAGGGTTTCGGAGCGCTACGGCTGGCTGTGAATCTGTCTGGACGACAACTGGCCGAAAATGACATTGTTGACCTTGTAGAGCAAATAATGCTCGATACAGAAATGCCAGAGAAAATGTTGGAATTGGAACTGACTGAAAGTATGGTCATTGGGAATGTACAGCATGTCCGCGAAATTTTACACGGAATCCGCTCGCTAGGTATATGTTTGGCAATGGATTATTTTGGAACTGGATATAGTTCCCTTAACTGCCTCAAGCATTTTCCTTTCGACCGAATAAAAATCGACCGTAGCTTTGTTGCAAATATCGGGATTAATCAAAACGATGAAGCAATTATTAGAGGTATCATTGCTATCGCCCACGATATGGGGATGGAAGTCGTCGCCGAGGGGGTTGAAGAGGAAAAACAGGTGGCGTTTCTGAAAGACTGTGATTGCGACCTGCTGCAAGGTTTTCTGCTTGGTCGACCGATGTCGGTGAAAAATTTTACCGATATTATGCAGACCAAATGTCAAGTTGACGGCCCCTGAGGATTCTAGTTGTTCGCGCTAAAAAAGCTAAATTATATCCTCGTTGCAATGATGTTTGCATTCCCTGAATAATGAATATTATGCAGCAGGTTTTGGTGGGTGGGGGGAGCTGGCCGATCAACTCTTTATGTGAAAAAGATTTACCTGTTTAATTCGTCAGAGATTTGTTTGGGAATGCATGCAAAGAGACTAGGTTTCCGGGGTGTTAAAAAGGGCAAGAATGTCCTTCGTTGTCTTTGCCTGGAAGAGAAGATTTCTGTTGAATTGATCTTTGAGGAGTCGACTTATTCGGGCAAGTGTTTGTAAATACTCATTGGACATTCCAGTGGGTGAGAGGATCAGGACAAAGAGATGGACTGGGCGATTGTCAATGGCCTCAAAGCCTATTCCCTTTGTTGAGCGACCAAAGCAGAGTAAAAACTCATTTAATCCGGGTACTTTTCCGTGTGGAATGGCGATGCCGTGACCAACACCGGTTGATCCCACCTGTTCACGTTCCATTAAAACCGTCAACAGGACGGTTGGGTCAATATCGCTGCATTGCGGATGCACGGCCTCAATGAGTTCTTTGAGGGCATCGTTTTTTGAGGAGGCCTTCATGTCCAGGATGATGCCTTGTGTCTCAAACTGTATCATGCCCAATTAAGATCGCGCCTGCCGTCGATGTTTGACCGGAAGAATTTTCATTTGATCCCGATACTTGGCGACAGTTCGCCGGGCAACCTTGATTTTTTCATGTGCAAGCATCTCTGATATTTTATTGTCACTCAAGGGTTTGGTCGGGTCTTCCGCAGAGATAAATTGACGGATTCGGGTTTTAATGGCTTCGGCGGCAACGACATCGCCATCTGTGGTGGCAACGGCTGTACTGAAAAAGAACTTCAGCTCATATATGCCTTGAGGGGTATGTGCGTATTTGTTGGAGGTGACCCGGCTGACCGTGGACTCGTGCATGCTGATATCTTCAGCTACATCGCGTAGAATAAGGGGTTTGAGATAACCCGAACCCTTTTCAAAGAAATCTCGCTGGAATTTCAACAGGCTTTCCATCACCTTGTAAATTGTACGCTGTCGTTGTTGGATGGACTTGATGAACCATTCGGCATTTCGTTTATTTTCCCGAAGATAACTTTTTGACTCACTGTTCATGGAGTTTTTCTGTTTCAGCAGAGTCTTATATTCCGTTGATACCTGCAGATTCGGCAGGCCGTCATCGTTAAGCTGGATGACGAATTCATCGTCTATTTTATAGACATAGACATCGGGAACGACATAGTTAGTTTGTTCGTTACTGTATTCATTGCCCGGATAGGGGATCAGGTTGCTAATGGTTTTTACTGCCTCCTTGATGAGCCGTACCGATGTTCCGGTGTCCCGGGCAAGTTGTGCAAAGTTTTTTGTTTCCAGCAGGTTCATGTGTTCATCGATAATCCGATAGGCGAGGGTCTCTTCCAGGCCCAGGCGATCAAGCTGAAGAAGGAGAGATTCTCGGATGTTGCGGGCGGCAATGCCTGGGGGGTCAAGACTCTGGACCAGCCAGAGGGCACCTTCGGCCTCAGACTCGGAACAGTTGCAACAAGAAGCTATATCGGCAAGATCGGCCTCAAGGAAACCATGACCATCTAGGTTGCCGACAATAAAGGTGGTCAGTTTGGTGTCGAGTTCATTGAGATCCAGGTGGGTGAGCTGCCAAAAGAGAAACGAATCAAGGCCCGGCGCCTGGGATATGAAGTCGAATTGAGAAGGGGCATCGGCAGGAGGTGTTTCCCTTGCAAAGGAGAAGTCGGAATCAAAATTGTTGGCATAATCTTCCCAGTTGACCTCGGCCACCTTTGCCGGGTCTTCACCTTCAACCTGAGCGGTCAGCTTCTCTTCCGGGGCGTCTTTGCGTTCCTCGGCGGTAAGGGCATCTGGATTTGTTACTGTTTCAAGGGTGGGCGGCGCCTCTTCAAGCATCGGGTTCTGCTCGATTTCAGCTTGCAAGGCATCGGTGAGTTCCAAACGGCTGAGTTGTAAAAGCTTGATCGCCTGACGCAGCTGTGGCGTCATGACTAGTTTTTGTGCGAGCTTTAGATTTTGTCTGAGATCAAGCATTGTTATTTGTTACCTAACGGTCCGTGAATACTGCAGTATTACATGCTAAAGTTGTCGCCAAGATACATTTTTCTGGCCAAGGTACTTTCGATGATATCGGCCGCGGCTCCGCTGGTCAGAATCTGGCCGTCATTCATGATGTAGGCAAAATCACAGACCTGTAATGTCTCCCGGACGTTATGATCTGAAATAAGAACGCCCAGTCCTTTTTCCTTTAAATTGCGGATGATTTGCTGCAGATCTGCCACGGATAATGGGTCGACTCCGGCAAAGGGTTCGTCAAGGAGGATAAATCGCGGTCGGGTGGCCAGGGCGCGCATGATTTCGACCCGGCGTCGTTCACCACCGGACAGTGCATGCCCTTTATTGTCCGCCAGGTATTCGATTTTGAGCTCACTCATCAATTCATCGATCCGGTTGTTAATTTCATTGGTCGTCAGACCGAGAGGTTCCAAGATAATACGGACATTTTCCACCACCGTCAGCTTTTTAAAAACCGAGGGTTCCTGGGCAAGATAGGTGATGCCCCGGGAGGCACGTTTATGGATCGGCAAGGCGGTGATGTCCTCATCATCAAGCAGGACAGAACCGTCTGTCGGTCGGATAAAGCCGACAATAGAGTAAAACGTGGTTGTTTTACCCGCACCGTTGGGCCCCAGCAAACCGACAATCGATGAATCGGTGACCTGGAGGTTCACCTTGTTGACCACCCGCCGGCTGCGATATTCCTTGATTATATTCCTGGTTTCCAGACGTGAAGAGGTTTCCATTATTTTTTCTTGTCAGTTTCGGGATGGATGACAGCTTTGACCCGGCCTGATTTTTTTTCGTCCTGCTCAATGATGGAGCGTTTTTCATCAAGATAGTAGATAATCGTCTTACCCGATACCATGTTCTGCCCCTGCCAGGCCTTTGCATCGCCGCTGAGAATGACCTTACGGTCCTTGGCGAGGTAATCCATACGATTGCCGGTACCCAGCCAATCGTCCTGGGTGATTTCAACGTTTTTTTTACAGATAAGCCGTTTGACCTGGCTGGAGCTGTTGTTGTTTTTTTTCTTGTCGTCCTGGGTGTAATAGACCGTCATCTCCTCGGCACGTATGGTGATGCCACCCTGTTTGGCATCAACGTTTCCGATAAAGACTACCGAGTTGTCCTGTTCCTGGGAGATCATTCGGTCTGCTTCTATATGTATGGGGGCCGAGGAGTCATCCGCTGCAAATGCTGTTGTCGAGAGCAGCAGGCTCACGGTGAGCAAAAGAATATGCCACCATTTTCCAGGAAGTAGCATTTTTGTATCGAATTGTATTTTCATGATTTTATGATAAAAAAAACAAGATATATGGTTCCGGTTTATTTTTTGCATCATGGAAATAGTACTTGGTCAATTCAGAAAAGTAAAGAGGTTCTGTGAAGGTTAACATTTCCTCGACGAGGCAGAAATGCGATAAAGAGAAAAACCCTGTTGAAAAAAGGTTTTTTTACGATCAGATGACTGAACATCGCATTGATAAATAATTATTACCGCCCCTCTACCAAGAATGTCCCTTCCATGCCCCAATGACATGGGCACTCCGGCCAGCCTTGTATTTTTTCGTTTCTTGTTTATTATGTTTTGCAAGTCCATGGAAAAACTACCGGTAACAGATGGGGATAACCGATGAAAAAGAAAAGGTTTTCGCTTGGTAACGGGAATAAGCCGGAAATTGAGATTAACAAGACAAGCAATCAGAAATTTTGGCAAAATCCGAACTTCACCTTTTGGGTTTATCTGATCTTCATTCTCATCTCCTTCCAGTTGTACCAGGGGTATCGACAGACCAGGCAGGAGGAAATTCCATACAGTGAGTTCCTCACCCATGTACAGAACCAGGAAGTGGCGGAAGCTGTGGTTACTGATCGGGTTATTGCCGGCACGCTCACGCTGACGGATGAGAAAACGGGTCAACCGCGCCGTTTCATTACCGTCCCCCTGATGTGGAATAATGACTTGGCCATGAATCTGGAGAAACAGGGTGTCAAGTATACTGTGCGTCAAAATACCAACTGGTTGGGCAAGTTTCTGGTCAACTGGGTTCTACCCTTTGGTTTACTTTTTCTTTTCTGGGGTTGGATGGCCCGGCGGATGGGATCCATGGGCCAGGGAGTGCTCAATATAGGCAACAAGATTCATATTCATCCGGATAATGAGCCCAAGGTAACCTTTGATGATGTCGCCGGTGCTGAGGAGGCTAAGCAGGAATTGAAGGAGAGTGTAGACTTTCTTAAGGATCCGAGCCAAATTCAGGAACTGGGTGGCCGGATGCCTAAAGGAGTGTTGATGGTCGGCCCTCCGGGTACAGGTAAGACCCTGCTTGCCCGTGCGGTGGCCGGTGAATCAGAGGTACCGTTTTTTTCCATCAGCGGATCCGAATTTATCGAGATGTTTGTCGGGGTCGGTGCGGCCCGGGTTCGCGAGCTTTT
>CALZIH010000152.1 GCA_945787305.1 uncultured Desulfobulbaceae bacterium
ATGAGGGAGAAGAACAACAGCTTGGACAGAAGGGGTTTTATCAAAACCGTAGGCGCCGCTGGTGTGGGCTCACTGCTGGCGACAATGGCTCATGCCGGTGTGGAGCAACCTGCAGCTGGTGTCACCGGCAGATCTGAAAAAGGTACACTGCCCCATATTCCCAAACGCCTACTAGGGAAAACGGGAGTCAAGGTTCCCTGTCTTTCCCATGGGCTCATGTATAACCTGCTCGAAAATCAGATCTTGCTGCACAAAGGCCTGTCCTGGGGTGTTAGCCATTGGGACACGGCCAACAGTTACGCAAACGGCAACTCCGAATTGGGGGTCGGTAAATTTTTACAAAGGCGTCCCGAGATGCGAAAAGATCTTTTCCTTGTCACGAAGGCTTCAAGGGCGAATACGGCAAGGGAATGCGAGGAGCGGTTACAGACCTCCCTTCAACGGATGAATACGTCCTATGTTGACCTGTACTATGGGGTACATGGGCTCAGTGACCCAGGGCAGTTAACGGGGGAGTTGCGAGACTGGGCGCAAAGTGCCAAAGATCGAGGCCTGATACGTTATTTCGGTTTCAGCACCCATAAAAACATGGCCGATTGCCTCAACAAGGCGGCTGGTTTGAACTGGATTGATGTGATTATGACCAGTTACAACTTCAGGCTGATGCAGGACAAGGAATTAAACCGTGCCGTCGACGCCTGCCATGGTGCAGGTATCGGTCTCATTGCCATGAAAATTCAGGGACTGCAGATTAAATCAGATGCAGATAAAGAGTTGACTCGCCATTTTCTTGCCGGCGGATATACGGAAGGGCAGGCTAAATTAAAAGTCGTAATGGAGGACAAACGGTTTGCTGCGGTCTGTATTACCATGCAAAGCATTGCCCTGTTGACATCCAACGTGGCTGCCGTTCTTGATCAGGCTAAGCTTTCCGGGACAGACAAAGAAGTCTTGAAAACGTATGCCACTCAGACATGCAACGGCTACTGTGCCGGTTGTGGTCATATTTGTGATACTTCCATTGCCGATGCGCCGTATGTGAGTGATGTCCTCCGTTACTTGATGTATTGTAACAGCTATGGCGACAGGAACAAAGCCCGTGAATTGTTTAGACGCCTTCCGATTGCTGCCAGAGAAAAACTTGCTGCTGCTGATTTCTCCAGAGCTGAATCCCGTTGTCCTCAAGGGGTGCCGATAGGCATGTTTGTCAAGGAGGCCGTGGAGAAGTTAGGTTGAATACACCAAGGGGCTGTCTTATCTCTCCGTTGAAGGGGAGGGGAAATGTAGCTGCTACTGATTGATCTGCAATCGTGCCGTCATTTTCCGGCACGATTGCAAACCATAAAGCCGCTCCTATCCATTTACTGTCAAGGCTGGAATGGGGCGAGAAAAATTATAAAAAGCGTGTTTTGAGTTCAAAAACGGCGCGAATCTTTTGGTTGTAAACCATCATGGCGCACCCTTGATCTAATCCAGGGCAATTTTCAGGAGGTTGGCAATTGAGACCATACCTATTTTATTGGTATCTGAAGAAACCATCAGATGGTGAACGCCGGCACTTTCCATAACTGAAAAAGCATTGAACACCGTCTCGTCGGCATCCAGCTGCGCACATGGCGACTGAACTGACTTATCGGTAATCAACTCGCAGGATGTCATGATATCCTTTGTTTTTACCCTGCTCAAATCCGATCGTTGAGTGATACACCCAATCACATCCAGGTCGGTTATAATGCCGGTCACATTTTCATCTGCATCCTTGACCGCCAAAGCTGTGACATTCTCCTGGTTCATTACTTCAATCACTGTCAGAATACTGTCTGTACTATCCACGACAGGGACCTTCCAGTTAATCGCATCGGCAATAGTATTATCCAACCCCATGTTAAACCTCCTTTTGTTATCGATATTTCAACCAGTAATTCGATAAAGTTTACCCTTGGCGTTAATCGCCCCTCCCTTTTTTCAAACGTAAAAAACTATTCGATTGTATGGAAGCTTGGATATCCTAATAGAAGAGTCCCACTGTGTGCAAACTCTTCATTATGGCAATCCGTTACATAGTACCGGCGTAATAGCAGGTAGACCTCCCCCCCTCCAATCAGTCTAAAAGTCATATATATGGAGTATTATGTGATAATGTAATAAAGTGGTATTCCCTGGTCAAGTGGTGTTTCGTGCAAAAAGAAAGATGAAGCGCATTAGTTACAGGATGTGGAACTCAAGTCTTGTCCTTGGGGACAATAAGAATTGTACAATAGTCAACGGATAATTCAATCCACGGTATATGTTGCAATATCTAGTGAATGCAAACTCTTAACGGAATTGCCTGAGCAAAGTTCTCCAAAAAGGCTTACCATAGGGCGGAGCCGTAAACTTTTATTTCAAGACCTGCCCCCCAGCCATGATCGCAAAACACACGGTCGAAACGCATCGCCGCACGGCGAGAAAGAAGCTCGGTCTCACCAATCAGGGGATCAACCTGCAAACCTATCTGGGATCGCTTTAGTCTTGTTCTAATTGTGAAGAGTAATGGGGAAGTGCAACGACATGTAAAGGATACGCCTTCTATTCGGGAGGAGCATATTGTTTAGTAATGAGGTCTAACTGCCTTTTCTTAAGGGGGGAGAGATTGACAAATTCTAACCCGTATCTTTTTGGTGCATTGGGTGGATCATTTTCATCTGGAGCTGTTGCACTGGCAAATACAACTCTGGCTGGAAGTGATCGAAGGACGGAACGATTTCTTTCAGATATGAGGTCAAGAACGACAAATTTTCCTGTCAACTCACTTTTCTCACATACAGAGTAGACCCCGATCCCATTGCGGTTTAAATCAATGAGACAAGCGGGATTGACAAAATATTCTCCTTGAATGGCAGCAAAAAGAGAACCTTTCAATCGGTATCGGACATGTTGCCGCTTTTCGGTTGACCGGGTAAGAGACATGACAAAACCTCTGCTGTAAAGGTTCAACGATAATTACAAGCAATGATTTAACTTGATTTACCAGGTACCTTTTTCCGCTCTCACGAACAAAAAAACGACCTGGAGAAGTGAAATGAAAAAAGTACTTCTAGTTTTGGGTTATCACAAACCATGAGGAAGAGTCAAGAAAACACCTAATTTTAATTGGTTGCGACACCTGGAAGTGGTCTAAAACTATTGTCCCGGAAGGCTTTCCACCTAGACGGTTCAGAACAAATATTCGTGTCCCCTGAAAAGGAAGTCCTACTGTGACAGTGCCATTAACAAACTCCACGAATAATAACGTTAAATTCGTTACGATCCCCCGGCTGGTTCAAGGCACCCTTAAGTCAATGAGGTATATCTTCCAGGGTCGGCAAAATCGTTGAATAAACCTGCTCAACAGTGATTGCCTGTAAGCATTTGTTATCCAAACATGCTGTCTTGCGATGATTGGCTGCACTGACGCAGGGAGAACAGGCAAGGCCTGCAAAAATGGCGGTTGAATTTCCAAGCGAACCATACAGGTGTGGAGTTTCCGGGCCAAAGAGGACAAAGGTGGGGAGTGGGGTTATCGATGAAAAGTGTCCCGGACCGGAATCATTGGTGACCATCAGAGTTGCCATACTGTACAAGATGGGGAGCTCGCCAAGTTTGAGGGCCCCGGCAAAATTGACACAGCGGGAGTTTCCAATATGTATACACATCTGATCCGCTTCTTCTTTTTCACCCGGAGCACCGGTAATGAGTACCAGAAGGTCTGGTCGTAGCGATAAAATTTTTTCAATCAACGCCTCGTAACGTTCTCTCATCCAGCGGCGCTGCGGCAACAGTTCGCTGGCATTGGGGTTAATCAAAACCAGATGATATTTTTCCTCTGCATACCCCTGTGCATATTCGTTTATTCGTTCATGCATTTGGGCAGTGTCGTTCTGTGAGCAAGTAAACTCAGGCAGTACAAGCTCGGTATCCTCAACCTTCTGTTTAGAGTAGGGAACCTCATCTTCCTTGCTCAGCAAGGTATTGATCAGGGCAATGAAGTTTTTTGCAATGTGGATGTGTGGATTATAGCTGACCCTGTGGCTTAACAACTCTCCCCGATAAAGGCCTTCGTTGTGAAAGCTATAGAAGCCGACTTTCCGACAGGCGCCGGAAAGTCCGGTGAGCAGGGCTGTGAATCTGGAAAAAAGTTCGAGGTCCACCACGGTATCAATGTTATTTCTTCGGACCCAGAAAAGAAAACGTAGCGTGTCAATCAGTAGGGAGAAAAGATTGTTCTCGCGCAGGGTAAAAACGTTATTTTGTGGAATTGTTCCGGTCAGATCAAGACTGCCCCGATTCTTGTCGAAAATAATAAAGTACAGTTCTGCCGATAATTCTTTCCTCGCTTTTTGCAGGGCCGGGTCGACCAGGATGGTCGAACCCATTTCCGAGAGTTCAATGAAGAGTATTTTTTTGAGCGGCCGAATCCGGTTCCCCACAATGATGTTCAACAGCCTTTGCAACTGCGTCAGGCAAAAGGTCAGCGGTATTCCTATCCATTTATCAATGGTGCGCATGGCGTCAACATGCATAGAGTCGATCCTTACAGGTTAAGAGGTGAAAAAATAAAGAGTACATGTCACAGACTGTACTTTTGGTTGAGATACACAATCAAACCGGGCAGAGAAGCAACCAGGGCCGTTACTCCGTAAAGGAGGGAAAAAGATACTACCTTGGACTTGTCAGCACCGATCAGCAGGAAAAAACCGACCAGAGCACCTTCTCGTATCCCCCAACCGGCCAAAGAAACCGGAAGTATTATCAATAATACCACAGGCGGAACCAGAACGAGATAGACGGAAAGGGGATAATCCAGCCCCATGGACCGGCCGAGGATAAAAAAAGCGGCCATAGCCAAAAGATGGGTCATGACGGAAAGACCGATCTGGATAACAGCGGATTTAGGCGAGGCATAGACCTGAAAGTAGCGTTCGGATAATCGTGCCAAGTGGCTGATAAAGGGTTTATGCCAAAGAAACCGGATGTTTCGGAGATAAAAAAGACAACCAAGTCCAGCAAGAAGCAGGATCAGGATAGACAGGAGAAGCATGGTGATCTCTTGTGGCAGAATTGTCCGGTTATAGAGCAGGGCGGCGAAGTTAAGAAGCAAGAGGCCGGCGAGGCCGATAATACGATCAATAAAGACTCCGTACACTGCATCTTCAGTATGACCTCCACGCGCACAGTCAAGAATACGCAGGCCATCGCCGCCAATGCTTGTGGGGAGTCCCTGGTTAAAAAAAGCTCCCTTAAAATAGCTTTTCAGATAAAAGGAAAAGGGGTGATTGAAACCGATCTTCTCCATTATCAGAAACCAGCGCGTGGCAGCGACACTATTACTGCCGATCTGTAGAGCAAGGGCAAGGATAAACATTGCAGGTGAGATGGTGGCCAGCTGCTGCCATGTTAACTGAGGGTCGACATTATTCAGGATGAGAAAGAGTATAAGGCCGGTTATGGCAAGTTTAACAATATACTTCATTACTGATCGTGCTCAGCCTGATGGGTTATTAGTTTTTTACAAAAGCGACAGGGCTTGAATCCTGCCTTCTCGGCAACCTCAACATCTTTAAACTCGATGGTGCAGTTTTCACAACCATAATACTCACATCCCGGCAGGTGAAAGACCATAGAAAGGCCGTTGGCATGAATGTGCAGGCCATGACTCGGTGGAGGTGTCTGATCAACACCTGTTTTTTGTTTTCTCCTACTGATAATTTTGTGAATCTGGGTCATAATCCAGGCAATAATCGGGGTAAGGACCCGCTCGGAAAAGGCCTCAAGTTTCCTTTGCACTGGTCGAGTCAACAGTGATCGTTCTCTATTGACACGATAAAATATGTAACTTGTTATGATAACAAAGATAATATTTGGAGACCACATTCCGATCACTAGAGGAAGCGTGAGATCCTCAACCATGACTCGGGCAACGGTGAAGAGAAGATAGTAGAGAACGAAAAAACCAAGCCCCAGAGGAAGGCCAATGGCCTTTTTCCCCGGGCCAGCCTGCAGGCCCAGAGGCATGCCGAGCAGACTGAGAATAAAGCAACCAACAGGCAAGACAAGGCGGTGGTGATATTCCGACAAATAGACCATCTTCCGCTCCGGACTCAAGTCTGGAAGCTGTGACGCTTCAATGAGTTGCGCCTGACTCATGGCCCCTTTACCGATAATGGTAACATCATCTCCGTCTATTCTTGTCGGTGGTTTCAGGGGAATCTGCAGTTGGTAGCGTTTGAATCGAACGACTTGGTTATCCTGGCCTTCGGTATTATGCAGAGTACCGTCATTGAGAACAATGGTGACCATCATGTTGTCAATTTCCGCATCCATGTGACCGGCCTGGGCCATTGTTATAATGGGTTGTTCACGGTTGCGCATGTCTGACACATAAACACCGTGCCATCTGTCCTGTTCATCAATCCTGTCCACATAGACGACCAGATCGCCAAGAGCTTCGGTAAATTGTTTTTCTCTCAATCCTTTATCGATTTTTTCCTTGGCAAGCTGGAACATGAGCTGACGCATTGCAACTTCGCCGGCAGGAATCAGACGGATGGAGAAAAATCCTGTAAGTAAAGCAATGGAGCCGGCCACCAGGATAACTGCAGGTAAAATATCGCGAAGACTTATGCCGCAGGCTTTAAAAGCCAGGATTTCCCGATCATTGGTCAGGCGGGTAAAGGCGATGATAACTCCCGTCATAGCGGCCATAGGAATAACATAGAGCAACATGTGCGGGAAGATATAGGAAAACAAGCGTATGAAGTCGCTAAATCCGATTGCTAAGTTTAAGACGACATCAAGCAGAGGAATGAGGCGAACCAGGAAAAAGACCGCGTAAAGAATAATGAAACTAGCGAAAAAAGGAGCTAACAGCTCCGTAGCGATATAGGCGTAAAGGAGCAGTGGAATTCGTATTCTGGACATGGGGATCTAATGAACATTAACCTGTACAAAAACAATCAACGGTGTTGATACGGCAGTTACAGAATTATTATTGTCGGTGTGGTAAAAAGCCTCGCCACCGACGGTAGAAATGTTATAACTCACTGTATTTCCGTATAGTGTAAAATAGCTT
>CALZIH010000153.1 GCA_945787305.1 uncultured Desulfobulbaceae bacterium
CGCCGACAGGCTGCAGAAAAAATCTGTCGAATAGGGAATTGCCCTGTTCCTTTACAGAATTAATCAGGGCGCCGAAAATTGCAATGCCGCCGAAAATTAGGCTTAACATAACCTGTAAGTCCATTGACTTATGAGTGCTAAGGCTCTTCATCATCGGTAACAGGACCCCGGTTTGTACAATGAGTCCGTAAATGATCAGTAACCCGCCCATTATGATAACAGGCATTTGGTCTTTTACTCTTAGCATGTGGTCCTCCTGTAAAAAGTATTGTTTAGCGCAATCGTATTTTTTAGCGCAATCCCGATGTTACTTATTGTTTGTTTGGTTTCCTCCATTGCTTTTAGTTTGTGAAGAACACCCAAGGCCGTCCGGGCGAGCAGTTATTCGTGGTACAAAGTAGCCGCAGATGAGGTTTAAGAGAAAGTAGCAGCCGGCAAAGCCCGCCAGGGAAAAGGCGATACAGATACCTGTTTGTAAAGGGGTGATGGTCTCGCTGTGAATGAATCGAACAAGCGGGGTGAAAACGCTTGAGCCAGCCATCAGGGCAACGGTTGCGATCAAGCCAAGGAGAACAAGCATTGGCGTAATAACGTTTCGGTTCATTGACTGCTCCACGTTTATGGTTCGTTTGTTGCTTTGATTGTGTGATAGCAATTCCTGTTCCTGGGGGGAAAATAATGAGTTGATTTGTATAACATTCTGATAACAAACAGATTGCTATGTTAAATGTCGGATGTAAGAACGGTAGTACCCCAAGGTGGTGCTTCCGTGAGTTTACATGTGGGGGGGTTGAGTGTATACTGACGGAAGCAGTTTGTTCCCTTGACCAACCGATGCCATGGAGTCTTTTGTATGAAAAAGATTATCCGCGACCTTGCCGATACAGATCAGCATAACCTCAAACTGCAATTTCAAGTTGGTTTGGGAATCATACTGCTCTGCTTCTGTTTCTTTACGACCACTATCATCTATCATTTTCAGAAAAACCTGTTGGAGGAGGAGAGTCTCAGGCAGACGGAACTGGTCATGGTGGCCCTGGAGTCGACCCGCGGATATATCAGAGAGGTACTCCGACCCCGTATGTATGAAGAGTTGGGGCAGGACAGATTTATTATTGAAGCGATGTCCACCTCGTATATTACCAGGGTCATCATGGAACAATTCAAAGATAAACTGCCTTCCTTCAGGTATCGGCGGGTAGCCGTGGATGCTCGTAATGCAGCGTTCGAGGCCGATCCGCAGGAACAGGAAATGATCGAGTACTTTCGCAAACATCCGGAGATGCAGGAGTGGTACGGAATGACCAAGATAGAGTCCGAACGCTACTACACTCTCTATCGACCGGTTGTTTTTAAATCTTCCTGCATGCATTGCCATGGTGATCCGGAAGATGCCCCTTCAGCGATCAGGAAATCTTATGGCGCGGTTAGGGGGTTTAATCGGGAGGTAAACGGAATCGCCGGGGTTTTTTCCATCTCCGTTCCACTTGAGGTAGGCCTGGCGCAGATTAGGGATACGACGACTCGTCTTTTCGGAACAGTCCTTCTTCTGGCCCTTCTGCTTTATGGCACCATATGGCTTCTCTTCCACCAGCTTATTATTACCAATCTGCGTGACCTGCTTACCCTGTTTCGAACCGCTATTGACGAAGGCGACAAAATTCCCGCACCGGTGCAGATAAAGGGTCATCGGGAAGAACTTCAAGAATTGTTCCGCAGCGCCAGGACACTGGTGTTTCATCTGCAGGACAGCCGTAGAAAACTGGTTGAAAATGCAGGCAATCTCGAAGCCACGGTGGCAGAACGAACCGAGGCTTTGAAACGCTCGGAAAACCAGCTGCGGACCCAGGTAAGAAAAAGAAACAGCGAACTGGTTCTTCTCAATACATTAACCGACCTTATTAACCGGACGGAAACACTACAGAGCATTCTCCCGCAAATTCTCCGTGAAGCGTTACTGGTTATTCCGGCTAACGGAGCAGGTATTTATCTCCATGGCGACAAGGGAGAGGATTTTACCCTGCAATGCTCCCAACAAGCGCCGGACCTGCCCGCGCACATTCATTTTGAGCATACCGCAGACGGTGCAAGCGATCCGTTAACTCCAATGACTGTGGTAAGTTGCGATCGTATTCAAATATCTTCTCCAGAGAACGATGATATGCTCAACATCAGAGTTCCCCTCTGCTGTCGTAACCGGCTCCTTGGTGTTCTGGTTCTTACCGAATTACCATGGGAGGCGTTAAATGATGCGTTGCAGGACCTCCTCCTTTCCATCGGCCAGCAGGTAGGAATAACCATTGAAAGTCTGCAGAATATGCAGAAGTTGCGACGGAACACCGAACTTCTCCAATCTGTATTTGATGGCATAAGCGATCCCCTTATTCTGCTTGATCCCGAGGGCACTTTGCAGATGGTTAATAAGGCTTTTCTCTCACGCCATAATCTTCAAATGGATGAAGCCCTCGGAATGACCGTTGATACGATTAGTTCACGTAACCAGTGCCTCTTCAGCGGACGGATGCAGGACATTGATCTGCACGAAAAAGAACCGCACACAGAAGAGATAGCGTTAGATGACGGTTCGGTTTTTGACGTATATTTTTATCCGATTCTTAAAACGGACAGGACTGTTCGATCTATTGTCTGTCTGGTCAAAGATGTGACCGGTATCAAAGAAACCGAACGCCGTATTCAACAGACCGAGAAACTTGTCGCTGTCGGCCAGTTGGCTGCCGGGGTAGCTCACGAGATCAACAATCCATTGGGTGTTATTCTTTGTTACACGGATATACTTAAGGAGAGCAACAAGGAAAATGAAGAGACGGTTACCGATATCAAAGTGATTGAGCGTCATGCTGAAAATTGTCGACGCATCGTCGCAGACCTGCTTGATTTTGCCCGCAGTCGGGAATCGCGGATAGAAAAAAAGCCGGAATCAATAAACGAAATCATTGAAAATGTCCTTTCCATGGTTTCCCAGCAAATTTTAAAAAAACAGATCAACCTGGTTCGCAACCTGGACGCCTCGTTGCCACCCTGTCACATCGATAATCAACGGATAAAACAGGTACTGCTCAACTTGATAATGAACGCTGGACAGGCGGTGGAAGACAACGGAAATGTATCCATCAGTACTCGAGCAGAGCACCAGGAGATCATTATAGACGTTGAGGATGACGGCCCGGGAATTGGCAAGGATATCCAGGATAAGATTTTCGATCCCTTTTTCAGCACCAAGGAGCCGGGAAAAGGGACTGGCTTGGGCCTGTCGGTCAGTTATGGGATTGTTCGCGAGCATGATGGTGAAATACGAGTTATGTCAAAACCGGGACATGGAACTCGCTTTTCCGTGATCTTACCTTTTGCAACGGGGGCTTAAGCAATGAAAGAACCTGCAATTTCTCGTCAGCAAATCCTCCTGGTCGATGATGAACCGGACCTGCTCTCCGGTTTGAAAAGAAGTTTTGCCAATCGTTTGGCCGGAACAGAAATATTGACCGCCGAAGGTGGCCGGGAAGCACTGGATATACTGGCACAACAAGAGGTGTCCCTGATCCTGATGGATATTATGATGGACGATATGAACGGTCTTGAAATCCTTGACCGTATTCATAGAAACAACCCAAAATTAACGGTTATTATGATGACCGGTTACGGGACAATCGAGATGGCAGTGGATGCCATTCGCCGGGGAGCATGGGATTTTGTGACAAAACCTCTGGAGCTTGACGGCTTGACAAGAATGCTGCATAAGGGATTGGAACGGAGCCGGCTGCTCAATGAAAATATGAAACTGCGCAGCAGTATATGTCCGGATGGTCCGGTGCCTGGATTTATAGGCCAAAGTCCAGAAATACAGCAACTGTATAAGACGATACAAACCATGGCCAACAGTGAGTATACGGTTTTGATCCGTGGAGCATCGGGAACCGGTAAGGAATTGAGTGCTCGTGCTATCCATGCACTGAGTAAACGTTCGCAGAAGCCCTTTATTATGGTCAATTGTCCGGCGATTCCGGAACATCTGTTGGAGTCGGAGTTCTTTGGGTATCGTAAAGGCGCATTTACCGGCGCGGACAGGGATCATGCCGGCCTTTTTGTTGAGGCCGACGGCGGCACCATTTGCCTGGATGAAATCGGTGATATTCCGGTAAGTCTACAGACCAAACTGTTACGGGTTATCCAGGAGCAGGAAATAAAACCATTGGGAGCTGATACTTCAACCAGGATAGACGTACGGATTATTGCCTCAACCAACGCAGACCTGGAAAGCAAAATTAGAGATGGACAATTCCGGGAAGATCTTTTTTACCGTCTTGAAGTTCTCACTCTGTACATGCCCTCACTTTCAGAGATTGCCGAAGATATTCCGCTGCTTGCCAACCATTTTTTACAAAAGGTCCAGGTAGAGTTGGGCAACAGCGGCAAAACGTTTTCAGAAGAGGCTCTGCAGAAACTTGTGGAACATAACTGGCAGGGAAACATCAGGGAGCTGCAAAATGTCATTCGCCGGGCGGTTCTCTTTTGTCCCGGTCCGATAATTGAAACGAACCATCTGGCCCTTGAATCAAGGTTATCGGTTCAGGACTCCGCTGTGGGCACAAATGAAGAGACGATGATTATGCCATATAAAGAAGCAAAGGATGTCTGTCTTGACTCCTTTACCCGGCAATATGTCGATACATTGCTCAGAAAAAGCAGGGGCAATGTTTCTCAGGCGGCACGACTGTCGCATCTCACCAGGGCCGCACTACAGAAAATAATGCGCCGATATGATATTGATGGTGATCAGTTCAGGCAATAGGTCGTAAACGGCAGGTATCACTTGAAGGGGGGTGTTTATAAAAGCAGCCTTGCGGCTGATCATCGAATTTGTCGTAACGGTTTCCCTGTCTGACACGTTGCGTATCAGACAGGAAACTCCTTTGATCATTTGAGATCGTTTCGACGGTTAACCTTGTCGATACTTAAATGATACTGCAACCCTGGCCCGGTAGGCCACAACTTTCCCCTTATTAATCTGCATGTCCATCTTGGTGACTTCCGCAATCCGCAGATCTTTCAGGCTTTTGCCCGTTGTCTCCACTGCGTTTTTAGCTGCATCTTCCCAGGATTTTTTACTGACACCTACTACCTCAATAATCTTGTACACACTAGCCATATTCAACCTCCTTGCAATGGGTTTCAGGCTTTCTGGGAATCTGTTCCTTTGCGCGATCAAAAGAAATCTCGTAGGTTGGCTTATCGAGTCTTGTCACAAGTCGAATAAGCTTCAACCTTGGATTGCGCCAATGAACCAATTTTCTGTTTTTCCCAGGTTCGCCTTAAAGTGGAAAGGGTACTTATATGAACTCACTAGCGAATTTTATGGCCTATTGTCAAGAGATTCTACAAGAAAAGAAGTTGTACCCGACCTGGAGGCATCTTGGTAACATCAACGACATGTTGTTTTCCTGTTGCGGTAGATTTCGGTGTAAATTTTTAATACTCCGTTATAATATTACTGTTTTTCTCCTGCTCTGATTCCTTTTCAAATGCTTGCAGATCCTTCGCAAAGCGAAGTAGAGTAGCCTCTACGCGGCCATTAATCGAGTCGCCTGGATAAACACCGTTGTTATCCTGTTCTCCTGCTTCCCATCCGGTGAGTAAGGCGATTGCGTGGTCGACTTTTGATACCAGGTAAATGGTAAATTTCTTATTGGCAATGGCATCGACCACCTCTTTTTTCAACATCAGGTGCCGCAAGTTGGTCGCGGGAATAATGACGCCCTCATCACCTGTCAGGCCCTTTGTTGCGCATACATCGAAAAAACCTTCGATCTTTTCATTCAAGCCGCCCACAGGCTGTACCTCTCCTTTCTGGCTGACTGAGCCTGTAACTGCCAGGGTCTGCTTGATCGGTACATCGGCAAGTGAAGAGAGCAGAGCACAGAGTTCGGCACAGGAGGCACTGTCGCCTTCAACACCGCCGTAGGATTGTTCAAACACCAGGCTTGCCTGCAGGCCGAGCGGGATAGTTCTGGCATAGCGGGAGCTTAAAAAAGAACCGAGAATCATCACCCCCTTGGAGTGAATTGGGCCGCCAAGATCGACCTCACGCTCGATATCAACGATATCTCCTTTTCCCGGCCGGGTCACCGCAGTGATACGAGTGGGAAAACCAAAGGAATCGCCACCGATATCAATTACAGACAGGCCATTTACCTGGCCTGCTTTTGCACCGCTTGTTTCAATATGGTGGATATTTTCCTCTATGGATTGAAGAACCCTGTCCCGGATTCGTCCTCCACGCCTTTGGGAGGCTGCTCCAGCCATTTCGACATCATTGGCATCAATACATTTCTTATCTGCTTTTCTGGCCAGATAATCGGCCTCTTTGATCAAGTCGGCGACCTTGCCGATATGCAGTGAGAGTTTTTTACAGTCACCGGCATTCCTGGCCGCCTCCTCGATCACTCGTGCAACTGCAGTCTTGTGTAACGGTAGCAGTTCCTTTTCCCTGGCAAGCCCTGCAATCAGTGCCGCGTATCGTTGTTGACTGCCGGGCGTACGTTCCATGTCGTCTTCAAAATCCGCCTGGATTTTAAATAGCGACCCGAACTCAGGGTCATAGTCTTCAAGCAGATAGTAGATCATTGGTTCGCCGATGAGTACAACTTTGATATCCAGATCAATGGGTTCCGGTTCCAGTGTGACCGTGCTCATCAGGCCAAGCAAACGTTCAACCGGTTCCATGCGAACCTGTTGCGACCGTAAAGTTCGTTTCAGGCCTTCATAGGCAAAAGGCTGCATTAATAGCCGTCTTGCATCGATGATGATGTAGCCGCCATTGGCTTGATGCAAGGCACCGGGCATGATCAGGGAAAAGTCTGTTGTCAGCATGCCCATTCGTGCCTGGTGTTCGATGCGACCATGCAGATTCTGGTATGTGGGAAGGTCCTCGTAAACCACCGGAGCGCCATTGTCTTTATGGGTTACCAATACATTGACTTTGTAATGGTCAAATGAAGGAGGTGCGGAAACAAGGGAGATGATGTTCTCCGGTTGTGGTTCCGGACGTTCAAGAAAGTCGTCCAC
>CALZIH010000154.1 GCA_945787305.1 uncultured Desulfobulbaceae bacterium
AACCGATATGCCGGTCAAGGGTTAGACCGTTTTCAGGATAGTCATGCCCATAAGACTTCGGCGCCTACCGTATCAGCCACTCTTAGCCGTCCTTTTGCTTTGGCTGGGCGGCTGCACCATGCTTGGTCCTGATTTCCAGACACCGGAGGCTCAGATACCTGATAAATGGAGCGAACAGGACAAAGGTCTCTTCCGGAAACCTCAACAAGATGAATCCATTGCCTGGTGGACCCTGTTCAATGATCCGGTGCTGGATAAGTTGATCCGGATCGCCTATCAGCAAAACCTGTCACTCCAGATTGCCGGCCTTCGCATCATGGAAGCACGGGCACAGCTAGGCCTTGTCAAAGGTAATCTCTACCCTCAGGTCCAGGAGATGAACGGTGACCTGTTCACCATCGGTGGCACTGGACCGGCCGCTGATCGCTATTATAATGCCGCATCCGTGGGCTTTGACGCTGCCTGGGAAATGGATTTCTGGGGGAAGTTTCGCCGCGGTATTGAGTCGGCCGATGCCAACCTGTTGGCTTCCATTGCCGACTATGATGACCTGCTGGTGAGCCTGAGTGCCGAAGTCGCCAGAACGTATGTCAATATCCGCACTCTACAGGAACGGATCAGCCTTGCCCAAAAAAACGGTGAATTACAACAAAACTCGTTAAAGCTGGTTACACTTGAGTTCGAAGCAGGAACGGTCACCCAGCTTGATATCCTCCAGGCAAAGACCCTGTTGACAACAACCCTGGCAACTATTCCCAACCTTATGGCAACACTTGCCACCTACAAGAATGCACTTGCCGTGCTCCTGGGTATGCTGCCGGAAGAAATAAATGACTATCTACAGCCCGTACATACGATCCCCGAGCTTACCACCGCCATTGCTGTCGGTGTTCCGGCAGAGGTAATGCGCCGTCGGCCGGACATACGGCGAGCCGAAATGCAGGCTGCAGCCCAGAGCGCCCAGATCGGCATTGCCCGGACAGAACTCTTTCCCAGCTTTACCCTGTTCGGTTCACTGGGCTGGAGCGCCACCGATAGGGGCGAAAATGATCTGGGCACTATTTTCGATGCCAACAGCTTTTCTTACAATTTCGGACCGGCTTTCAAGTGGAACCTGTTCAATTACGGCCGCCTGAAAAACCAGGTCCGCATTCAAGACGCACGCTTTCAACAGCTTATCGTTGCGTATCAGAACACAGTGCTCAATGCTGCCCGGGAAGTGGAAGATGCCATGCAGAGTATTGACCACAACCAACAAGAGGCAGAGTTGCTCGGGCAGGGAGTCGAAACCTCCAAGAAGTCAACCGAACTGTCTATGATCCAATACCAGGAAGGGTTTGCCGATTATTCACGGGTCCTCGACTCCACCAGGGCGCTGACTCAACAACAGGACCAACATGCCCAGAGCAAGGGAAAGATTGCCACCTCTATTATCGCATTGTACAAGGCGCTTGGCGGTGGTTGGCAACTTCGGCAAGGCAAACCTTTCCTGTCGGATACGACAAAGGAGGAAATGGAGCAACGGACAGACTGGGGAACACTCCTGAGGGAACCTTGAATCAACAACCCTGAACACTCGAAAGCCTAAATGACTTCAGAAAAAAAAGAGCCCACGGATGAGGCAACAACGCCTGAGGAAAAAGACCAGAAGGCGGAAGAATCAAAACGGGATCCGGTCAAAATGTGGACCGGGATAACGGTTGCCCTCTGTATAGTGCTTTTTATCGGTCATATCCTGGCCGATAAATATACGCCTTATACCAGTAACGGCCGCATCGAGGCCTTTGTCGTTCCCATTGTACCCCAGGTATCCGGCCCCCTGACGCGGGTGAATGTAATAAACAACCAGTTTGTCTCAGCCGACCAGATACTGGCTGTTATCGACTCGGCCAAGTATAAGCTTGCTGTTCGCCGGGCCCAGGCGGATCTTCAACAGGCGACCCAAACCACCGGGGCCGATATTGCTGCAGTAACGACGGCCCAGGCAAGGGTTACCGAGGCCGAGGCCAACCTCCGCAATGCAGAAATCAAAGGTGAACGCATTATCAGGCTCTCCAAGCAGGGAGCGGCGTCGATATCCAGGGCAGATGACGCCCGTACCAGTATCGAGGCCAGGAAAGCCAAACTTGCCAGCGCTCGCTCAGAGCTTGAAAAGGCCAAATCCAATCTTGGAAACACAGGCCGGGATAACGCCAAGGTCAGGTCGGCAATGGCCGCTCTTGAAACAGCCCAGCTTGATCTGCATCGAAGCTCCATTCGGGCACCCTCTGACGGCATCATCACCAACCTGACAGTTGATGTCGGCCAGTATGCCGGCACCGGCTCTCCGGTCATGACCTTCATCTCGACGAAGTTTGTCTGGATCAAGGCTGCAATGCGTGAAAACTGCCTGGTAAACATCAAAAAGGACGACCCGGTGGAACTTGTCCTGGATGCAGCCCCGGGGCAGGTTTTCAACGGCAGGGTCATGAGTATCGGTTACGGGGTTTCGGACAACTCGGGCAACAATCTTGGCGACCTGACGACTGTACAGCCCAACCAGGGCTGGCTCCGGCAGGCGCAGCACATGCCGGTGTTGATTGAGTTTTCAGATGATGCCGCAGACCGATTTAAACGGGTCGGGGGCCAGGTCAACGTAATCATCTATACCGGCAATGGCCCTTTCCTCAACACCTTGGGACGTTTATGGATCCGAATGATAAGTCTGCTCTCACACATTTATTGATTACCGTATTATGAGTCTGCAGACAGTACACATACTGCGCATGACCGTCGGTTTGACAACGGCTGTTGCCTTCAGCTACGGCATGGCATGGCCACTCTCCTTTATTGCCCCCCTCTTTGCCGCTATCTTCCTGGTCTTCCCGGCATGGATTGGTTGGAGGATGGCCGTTCAGCTCCTGCTCCGCCTGAGCATCTCCCTGCTGATCGGACTTGTCATCAGTGAATTTTTCCTTGATTTCCCTCTGCTCTGTGTACCCCTTTATGGACTATTATTTTTTTATATTTATTATAACGATACGCCATCAGCACCACCGATGGCCGCACTGTTCATGACCATTGGCATCACTATTGTCCCGATGATGGGACTTTCCGGGGCCATTCTATCGCACGTTATTGCCATGGCACTTCTGTTCAACATGGGGGTTGGCCTTATCTTTGCCTGGTTGTTTCATACCGTTGTCCCGAATCGCCTGGCCAATCAAAACGACCAGGCTCCACCGGCAAAAAAACCAGCACCGCCACCGGAACCATCAAAAGAAGAGCGGGCCCGCCTGGCCCTGGTCAGTACTCTTGTTGCCCTTACTGCCGTTACCCTCTTTTTTTCCCTCAACCTGGTCTCCTATGCATTTGCCATGATTCAAATATGTTTAATGGCCGGCGCTCCGAATGCCAACGCTTCTTTTCAAGTCATGAAAGGAAATGCCATTGCCTGTTTAATCGGTGGGGTAGCAATTATCATAGTCTACAATCTTCTTGTGGCTGTGCCGACCTATCTCTTCTTGGTGGCCATTACCCTCTATTTTTCACTCTTGTTCAGCAGGCAAATATATGGTGGTGGACCAAAGGCCAAGGCCTATATTTCCGGCCTAACCACCTTTCTCGTTCTCCTTGGAACCTCGACCATGGCTGAAAATGCCGCGAGTACAAATTTCTACCTGCGTATCGCACAGATACTTTTTGCCGGTCTGTTCACTGTAGCAGGCCTTGTAATTGTCGAACATCTCTTGCGTCCTGGAAAACGGCGCAAGCGAAGGGCTCTGACACATTACGTAACACGTTGAACCCTTAGCTGTGTCCGGGAGGAAAATCACAATGATTGGAAAACTCTTCAAATGGGCTGCTTTCATCATTCTCGCTCTGCTCGCCCTTGCTGCAGCTGCATCCGCAGTGGTTATCGCCCTTGGCATTACCTTTAACCTTGATCGTATCCGGCCAGCTGTTGAAACAGCGGTCTCAACCGCACTGGATCGAAAAACAAGAATTACCGGTTCGGTTTCCTTAAAGCCAACCCTCAGGCCAACCCTTGAAATCCAAGGCCTACAAATTGACAATCCTGAAGGATGGACTGATACCGTTTTTGCGGCCGTTGATCTTGCCCGGGTGCAGGTAGGGATACCGGCTCTCTTGAAAAAACAAATTGATGTTGGTGAAATTACCTGTGAGAAAGTGACATTAAACCTTGAAACCAACAAGCAGGGAGTGAGCAACTGGCAATTTGAGTCAACAGCAGAGATGGTACCAGAACCAGTGGAACATGCGTCACAACCATCAACCGAACAGGCCAGAATCGGTCTGCAAGCCTTGGATAAGCTGTCCCTGCAGCAGATCAATATCCGCTATCGCGACAACAGCCTGGACAAAGTACTCGCCTTTGGGCTCGAGAACCTCAGCGGAACAGCCAAGCAGGGAAAACCACTCAAGTTGACCGGCAAAGGAAGTTTTCAGGATAAGCCATACAACTTTGTCATAGATGGGGGGCCGCTGGAGGATTTTCAGCCCAGGCACCAACTTTACCCCCTCTCAATTACAGGTAAAATCGTTGGCAGCCCGTTTACGGCCAAAGGAACATTGGGTAAAGACAAAGATGTGCCGCTCCTTGATCTTGATGCGACGCTTGGCAGGGTAGACGTCGGCGCCCTGCTGAGTTGGTTGCAATTGGCTGAAGGAATTGAAGCGGAAACAGAGGAAATTGCCCTGCAACTTAAACTACGAGGAGAAAACCTGAAGGAACTGGTAACCCTGTCAAATATGACCTTTTCAATACATGGGGGACATTGGACCGTACACGGTGCCGGCAAGGGAGAGGGAATCCCTATCTCTATCAACAAGGGAGAGGTGAATTCTCTATCTGGCAAACCCGTGGCCTTGACACTCAACGGCATGATTGATACCACCCCGATTACGATAAACATCCACGGAATGGAGCTGATCAATTATGTTGCCAAGCCCAAACGGTTGCCGATCACCATTGCAGTCGAAGCAGCCGAAACCCAACTGGACTTTCACGGTGAACTGGCCATGCCTGTCAGCACCAAAGACATTACCCTGAACATGACCTTGAAAGGTGAAAAGCTGGACAGCCTCGACGAACTGCTGGGGTTTGACCTGCCTCCCATGGGTCCCTATACCGTAGAAGCGCAGTTTGCCATGGGTGAAACAGAGTATGATTTATCCGACCTCAACATAAAAATCGGCACAAGCGACCTGACAGGCAATATGCGTCTCAACATGGCCGGAGCTATACCGGACGCTGAAGTTCAGCTGACCAGCAACCAGCTGCAGATTGACGACTTCATTTTTTCAGATTGGAGCCCGCAAGGAAAATCAACTCCGGAAGAAGATCAGGAAGCAGCCGCTGAAGAGGAGAAGGCAGAAAAAACAGCAAGCGATGATCGAGAAAAAGCGGCCTCCCTGCTCTCACCAGAAGCTCTTTCCAGGGCCAATGCCCAGCTCTCTGTCACCTTGAACAAAGTTATGTCCGGGAAAGATGTCCTCGGCAGCGGCAAACTGGATATCAGCCTCAAAGATGGTCGATTTGACATTAACCCTCTGGAACTCAAGCTTGCAGATGGTACGGCTCGAACCGAGTTTTCTTATTATCCCACCCGGGACACGGCCGAGATACACCTGGAGTCCACCGTTGACAGACTTGACGTGGGCATTCTTGCCCGACGTGCGAAACCGGAAACCAAAATGGGAGGCCGCCTCAGCCTGAACATCCTCCTTGATGCCACAGCCCCAGCCCTTGATCAATTGATGGCCAATGGCCGGGGCCATTTTGACTTTGCCTTTGTTCCGGAAAACTTTGACGCCGGAATCATCGACCTCTGGGCAGTCAACCTCCTCTCTGCGATGGCCTCTGAAGTAGATGGGGAGCCAACCTCGGTCATCAACTGCCTGGTGGCAAGTTTTGCCATGGAAGATGGGCTTATGCAGGAACGGACCATATTTATGGATACCACCCAAATGAGTATAGAGGGGCAGGCCTCCATTGATTTCAAGAAAAAACATTTAAAAATCAAGGCTGCACCTAAAGCAAAAAAGCCGGAATTTTTCAGCCTGGCAACCCCGGTAAAGGTGAGCGGAAATTTTGACGATTTCGGTATTGATATCAACATGGTTCGCCTCACCAGCACTGTTGCTTCTTTTATTACCAGTCCGGTACATGTCCCTCTCCGACGAGTATTTGCCGGCAAAAAACCGGCTGATGGAAAGGAAGCCTGCCAAATGGCCTGGGAAAATCGTAACCTGGAGGAGTAACCCTAGCCCATGCAACTCCATGTAGATTCAGCACTGTTTGTCTACGTCCCAGGTACCGAAAGCCTTATCGAGCAGGTCGTTGGCAACCCTTTCGAGAGCAAGATTACCCCTGTTGCCCTGGAGGAGTTTGTACATAATTGCCGGCAACACCTTCAGCAACTTGATCATGTTGTCGTTGCCGCGTCCCTTGATGAAATCAAATCGGTATTAACCCTTGCCATGGAGTACAGCTTCAGTGTCGGCCTTCTTCCTCTTTCCGAGAAGAAAGATCTGCGAAATTGCTACGATCTGCCAAAAAAAATCGACGAGGCCCTGGAGATTGCGTTGCAAAAGGATGCCCAGATCATGGACGTTATCCTCTGTAACAAAAAAATCTTACTCTTCAATGCTGCAATCGGCAGGCTGCCGATGATCGATTCCACACGCAATATACATGCACTCCAAGTCGTCCCAACCGCCTTGCGCCGTTTCATTGGTATAAAACTGCTTCCTGTTCAGTTCAGCACCGGCAGCGGCAAAAAAATAAAAACTGCAGCCAGTGGCTGTATGATTGTCCAGCGTCATGAGCGGACATTAGCCTCTAAGCTCATTTCCCATGACAGCTCGCTAACCGATGGCATGATTTCCATGGTGATTACCGCTCCCATCTCTATCCTTAACTATTTCAGTTTTCTCTATCAGACCTTGCGCCATGCAGGTCAACGGAAAAAAATACCAACGGCTGTGGGCTATATCAAAAGTTCTCAAATTACTGTTGAAACCGAAACAACCTTTGAAGTCTCTATTGA
>CALZIH010000155.1 GCA_945787305.1 uncultured Desulfobulbaceae bacterium
AATAATTTCAGATACTAAAAGGATATCTAAACCCATTATTGATATTTTCAATCTCCTTCAAGACGTATTATTTCATAGCACTAAAGCAAATTTACATCAACATTTTCAGAATGCCCCTACCGCTCCCCATTCACCCTATCCCTCAATTTCCCTGAGCACCTGAATGTCACAACCTACATACGCCGATACGGTCTGTAATCATTTTTATTAAGGCATCGACACTTAAATCCATATAGATTTTTCAAACCGAAAACGCTGTTCTAATACGTGCGGGGGTTAAAATTCCAGATCTGGAACGGTAATGAGATTGAATTCCGCTTTGCAACTAATCGAGGCTTCCTCATAGACAGGACAATTTGGTTATGATCAATCATTTTAGATTGGACATCGAAATACACAAATTTTATATTAAATTTTCAAGGTGTTACTTAGGCACGATATGTAAAATTGCGGCAATATGTGGATTGGGCAGGCGATACATACAATTCCCGACAATTGTAAGTTTGTTCAGCAAAACTAAATTATCATGGTCCAATTTTTAGGTGGATTTGAAAGTGAAATCTACGCACTGCGAAAAGAATCGATTAGTTCGGGATTTATAAAACTTTTGAGGTGAAAAATAATGAGATCGAAATGATTTTCGGATTTATAAACGCATTAATCCGCGATCACATTTGAAAAGAGAACCGAATCATCCACACGCATTTATATCGTTGGTTCCATGGCCAAGTTACTCCTCGGGGTTGAATCGCTGGAATGCTGAAACAAGTTTATATCGCACAAACTGACAAAATGTTCTAATGCCGGAATCGCCCCAGAGCCGGTCAGAGATGTCCTTATGCACTATATATATTGTGTCGTCGAAATCCCAGAACACAATCGTTTTCCCTTTAGGTTTGAACCTGAGTAGGTCCTCTATATTGCGTAGGTTGGCTACATGCAGCATGAGGTAGTCTGCCTGGTTAGCGCTGATATCCTCATACAGCTTTTTCGTCAGGCCGTCGAAAGGAAGATATGTTGATGATTTAAGCCAGAACCCTTGACCGGTTGGTATGTTAGGATAATTTCGGTTTACATACTTGATTACATCACTGGAAATGGAGCTTATCATTACGTCGTTATCGCGTTTGCGGGCCTGGATATCAGCTATGATTTCATCGACCAAGCGCTCGTCTTCTTGATTGTCTCCCTGCGACTTTATTTCAATGTTAAGTTTCTTTCTTAGAATGCCAATGACTTCATCATAGGCAGCGATTTCTCCGCGGGTTATTTCAGATAGTTCTGCGAATGTCGTATTGCCTATTGCTTTCAGGTTGCCATACAATCTTAGCATCCTTTTATCATGATAAACGACTATCCTTCGGTCTTTTGAGTATTGAACGTCAAACTCTATAAAAGCATATTTGCTGTTTTTGTCAGCAGCCTTAAGAGCCGCCATTGTATTCTCCTTATGTTCTTCAGATGCGCCACGATGCGCTCCTGCCGTGCATCTGTATCCGTAACGGACTCGATTGCTTATTCCCCTCTGTTCAAGAATTTCGTCGAGGCTTGTTACGTAGGGCGGCATGGTACAACCGCTTACCATTGCTGTAAGCAAGATTAATACGGAGACCGCGGAAAAAGGGTGTTTTTTGGGGGGCCGATTCTGGCCGAATGCTGATACGGCTGCGCGGCTTGCGCGGATGTAAATGATTTCATCCTGTCGGAAAATCCCTCGGGAACCGAAGCGGCGGACGATAGAAACTAATCTACGAAATATTGAAACAGCTTTCTCGATCATCATCTCTAAAGATGGAACATTATAGCGTAAGTTGATTCTACATTTTTATCCATATATGGCATGTAATCTATACCTGGAGCCGAAAATCGCACGATACTATATTGTGGTTTGCGCTATTTGAGTTTACTTGATTTCCCTTTGCTTTTTCTCCTTGTTTCTTTTTCTAGTCTATACCATTTTCTTAATTTTTTTAATCCAGCTTGTCCGAGTACATCGTCACGATCAAAATAAAAAGTGATTACATTACCAAGATAATCAATCAAACTCTCCCAACGTTCAAAATAAATATAAGAAAGCCGCCGAAAATAAGCTCTAAAAAAACTTTCTAATAATTCTAACCTGTTTGCTTTCCATTCTCTTTTACTTTTATATAAAAATTTTATGACACCTACAGCTGAAATCATATCCCTTATCCCGATATGAGTCTCTTTTATTATCTTAAAAAAGGGATCAACATATTTAATTTCATGCTTTTTGAAATAGTCTTCAAAGGTGTACATCTCTTCACGATCACACAACTGGCCGCCCATATTCACATCTTGTTCATGGAATGTAACATGAAACAATTCGTGATTTTGTTTCCGGGCTGTGCCTATCCCTATCTCTTCGGCTATAAACAGCAAATAATCTTCCAAGGATATAACTTCTTGCCCCGAATTAAAAAACCTTTCTAAAACCGGCATAAGTTTTCTCCCTGAATGTTGCCTTTTTATTGCCAGATCTCTTAATAACGGAGAAATCCATTTTCGCAACCTAAATAGTCCTGGATCATCTAACTGCGAAATCTTTGATATCCTATGTGGACTGATTGCACAATTAACAATTAGATATGGTAGCACCCTTTTTCCATCATCTCCGTATTCAGCTTCGTCAAAATTGCCCTTTCCATCAGGTAGGCTATACAATGGTTGATATGCCAAGAAATCAATAAACCCTTCGCTGTAAGGGCCCAATTTTTCAAATGATGTTAAAGCATTATTTTTTTCTATTTTACCTCCAACTCCAGTAAATTTTAATGAATTCTTATTATAGGGTTTAGAAACCGGATCATGAAATAAACCCGATGATTTGAATGTTAATAATCTTCTATCGGGCAAAGGAATATAACATTGACGAAGATTAGCAACCGGAAACTGCGCCTTGTCATAATGTCTATCCGTCACCGCAACAATAATTTTACCCCTTCTCGTCAATATTTCATTTGCCTGCTTAGGCTTACCACAGAGAAAAATTCCTTTGTTTTCCATGATATAATCAGCAAGAATCTTATCCCCTTTTATCTTTTCCTCAGCTAACTTTTTGTTGCAAATTTCCATCTTTCCTGTTTTCTCTTCAGGCAATACCTGCATAAACACCGGTCTTAATATCCGATCATTTAACAAGGCCTGTTTAACTAACTTAATCGCTTCTGAATCAGAATCGAATAATTTCACAATTTCCGGATATTTACCCAATCCTTCCTCTTTCAAATACTTATTCCATACCATTTCTTTAATCATGATAGAGATCTCAACGATTAGCTGCCCCTTTTCTTCTCAATTGTAACTATGCGGATTGTTAGTTTGGAAGCGGCCTTACCGCATTAATGAATATTTTGGCCATAATGAAAATAGCGAAGTCCTCTATTCTGTGACCCCCCGCCCCGGGGGGCTCTATCGTTAGATTTAAAGGTTAAGAGGCGCTGATATCATGGGTGAAGATGGACATAAGCGCGGAGAAAGCTTGTTAGAAAAAGAAGTTGGTTAAGTAAAATTTTTTAGGTATTCAAACGGATTTTTATAAAATACCATCTCCTGCAAGTGCTTCAGTCTATCTTCTTCCTTTTTGCACTGAAAGAACGCCTGAGCAAAGTCATGGGTGAAAATATTGAAAGGAAAACGCCTCAAACGCAGCAGCCAATAGGTTAGGTGTTCTACAGTGTCTTCCAGTGCTTCCTGAATCCATGTGTATTCGGCTTGTTTGGTTTTGATAATAACTTGATCCATAATTTGATAATCTGAAACCGGAGTATGCACACTTATATTATCATATGGAGGTGGATATAGAGTGTAATCAAACGGTATCTTCTTTACAAGGTCAACCGGAATTAAGAACTTGCTAAGATATTCAAACGGTTTATTATATGCCACCAATTCCTTTAGATGTTTTAAATAATCCGTATCTTCCTCGCATTGAAAAAGGGCAGCGGCAAAGTCATGGTAAAATATTTCTTCGGTAAACGGGCCATAGGATAAAAGATATTCAGCTAACGATTTAGGAGTTTGGTCTTTTTCAAGCCGCCATACATTAAAGCCCCCTTTCTCGGACTGGATAATAACCCCTTCAAATATTTGGTAACTTTCTTTAGGGTGGTTAAATAGCGGCTTTTTGTAGTTTTTGATTTCGTTATTGTTCTCAGACATATTCTCACCCTAAGCTGTCAGTAGTTAAATTTATAATCCACATCCAACATAGATTCAATTCTTCATTTCCCTTTTTAGCTGATTTTTATTCAACATAGTTAAAAATATCGCTTTGAATGCCGTAAATTGGGTCAAGGGTTTTAAGAAATATAGGGGGTGCCGGTTCTAAGCGTATTGTAGAAGGGAAGATACGAGAGAAAGTGGTAAAATTTGAATTTTCTTGAGTTTCGTTGTTTATACAAATATCAATTCAAAAGGTGTTAGAAAGTTTAAGAGTGTTTTACGAAAATGGGCGGACCGGTTGTAGATTAGCTGAACAAATACACAATAAAATCTATTAATTCAACGGATTCGATATAGGCACGTAATATACACTTTCACCAGATTTTAGATTAGTCAGGGGAAACCCACAAAGGCCGGGCGTTTTAGGTTTGTCCAACAAATCTTAACTTTTTGATCCCATCGTTATATGGAATAGTTCGTCTAGTACCCAGCCCTATTGAATCCCACCAATGTTTTCTTAAGGTACCTATGTCACACTTTTTAGGCCAAAATTGATTATCTTAGCTGAAGTTACATACAGTCAGGCTCCTCGATTACTTCGGGTGCCCATATGGCGCCTGAGTCCACTAAGATGATAAATACCGGTTGATTCCCTCAATTGTTTCATGTATCCAGATTCTGCCTGCAATAATTTCAGCTGAATTGATAGTCGTTAGTTTCTCAATATATCAGTGAATCGTTAAACAAGGAGGAAACAAATTGGGCGAACAAGAAAAATTACATGGGAAAATGAGCCAAATGTGGAAGATCTATAAAACATGCATGCCTGATGTCGCCAGTGCCTATGATGAATTGCCTATGGAGGTATATAAGGACGGCGCGCTATCAGGCAAAATCAAGCGAATGATGGCTTTGACTGGTGCTCTGGCGCACGGTTGCAGGGCCTGTATACTTTATCAAACGGAAGAAGCGTTGACCTTGGGCGCCACGGCGGAAGAGATTCTGGAAGCCTGCGCAGTGGCGATCTCTTTAGGCGGTACAATGGGAGCTGGAGAGACAACCCGTGTCGTTCAGTTTTTAGAGGAGAAAGGACTTTTGGAGGAGTTAAAAAGGGACAATTAATCCAATCACAACCATTCTCCAATTTTGAAGACGCTAAATCGTTTTATTCTCTTTTTTGGACAGGCAAATTAAAATAATAGAAATGAAAAAAATTAGTATTACATTTTTAGAAAAGAGCGACATTTCAGAGTCGTCAAGAGTTCTCAGTGAGGCAATGCTCAATGTCCATCTCCACATTGCAGTTTTTCAAGGTCATGGCGAAAAAGAACGCAAAATAATTGAAAAAATGTTTTTTGAGCTTTTGAGTGATTTACCAGGTATTACTTTCTTGGCGAGGATGAACAGGAAAATTGTAGGTGTGATGAGGATGAAAACCTGCAATGGCAGTAAATTTTCCAATGAGCACGCCCAAAGCGAAGATGTAGCTAATCTGGATTGGCGTAAATCCTATTGGCACAACGAATGGGCGCGGCATGATCCTTTAGATCAACACTGGCATCTTGGCCCTGTAGGTGTATTGCCATCACATCAAGGAAAAGGTATTGGCACAAAACTTTTAAGTCGTTTCTGTCAAGAAGTGGATGCATGTTTATCACCAGCATACTTAGAGACAGATACAGACAAGAATGTGCGATTTTATGAGCGGTTCGGATTTGAGGTTGTAAAAGAAACCGAAATATTTGATGTCAAAAACCGTTATATGTGGAGGCCCCCGGTATCGTAAGTTCGCTTATCGAATGAACCATTAGATATAATCCTGCTGTTGTTTCTGGTAGGGTATGGCATTTATTTTAGCAATTTTTGCAGTTTCTTTGTGGTTTTAAAAACTTGTGATTGCTCCAAATAAAAGGAGAAGATTAATGAAAGTAGTTGCATTTAACGGAAGTCCTCGGAAAAAGGGGAATACAACCGGATGCCTGAATACAGTGTTTGAAGAGCTTAATAAAGCAGGTATCGAAACCGAGATGATCCTTGTGGGAAAAAACAAAATAAGGGGCTGTATGGCCTGTTATACCTGCCTCAAAGAACAAAACGAAAAATGCGTATTTGATGATGATCCGGTAAATGAATGGATTCAGAAAATGAAAGCCGCCGATGGTATTTTATTAGGATCACCAGTTCATTTTTCAGGTGCAGCCGGCACCATAAAATCTTTTCTGGATCGGGCCTTTTTTGTTAGCACAATGAACGGTAATCTGTTTCGTCACAAAGTGGGTGCATCCGTTGCCGCCGTGCGTCGGTCCGGCGGCCTTCCGACCATAGATACCCTTAATCACTATATTACTTATTCTGAAATGTTCATGCCCAGTGCCAACTATTGGACTGTAGCCCATGGCAGGGATCCCGGTGAGATGGAGCAGGACGCTGAAGGCAAGCAGATTATGGAGGTCCTCGGTAGAAATATGGCTTGGTTGATGAAGGTGATCGAAGCTGGGAGCACAAAAGTTTCTCCACCGGCCATGGTTGATAAAATTGCCACCAATTTTATTCGATGAGAGAATAGAATGTGGGGGGATTGATTATTATTGATACCCCCCCCAATACAATTGCATATAGGGTTAAGTCACTTTGGGTCGGTTGTTATAGCGGCAAAAAGTTGTATGAGACGGCATTAAAAAAAAATCAATTCTCATGCTGCGATATGGTCGATATATCTGTAAGAAACAGGCACTTTAGAAATATCAGATAATGTAAACTTAGGTCTCCAACAATTGAAATACCCCGCCAGTATCCCGCCAAAACCCCGCTCAATAAAAAAACATACCTCGCTTACCCCGCAATTTTAAAA
>CALZIH010000156.1 GCA_945787305.1 uncultured Desulfobulbaceae bacterium
TCCTCTTCTGCCAGAATGAGATGACAGGTGTCGCAATCCTGGGAAATGGTTTCTCCGTTTTCGTTTTCATGGGAATCATCGTGACAGCGAAAACAACCGCTTTCACCTCTATGTCCCAGGTAACTTCTGTAGGTGCCAAAACCAATGTGCATGTCAGGAAACACGTTTTCGGTGTAGGTTTGTGTGACCCCGGTGATGGCATTTTCAAGCATAGATGGGTTTTGCTCGGTTAACTTCGGATAATTTTTATTGTACCAGTATGCTAAATGTTCTGAGATTTTTTTCTCAGCCTCTTCGTGACTTCTGTATTCCTGGCTGATAATTTCCATGGCCTGTTTTTTGATGTAGGGTAGATCCCTTGGAATCTCACCATTCAACAGCTTTTGATCAAGGGCTTCCTCCTGGCTCAAATAGATGTGGGTCGGACGGTTATGGCAGTCGAGGCAATCCATTGCTTTCCTCCCGCCTTCGTGAGATCCGGCATCAGGTTCGACGGAACCGGCAGTGAAGGCAATTTCCGAGCCGTCTTCCTTGATCAGAATTACGTCACCAATCGTTTCTCGTTTCAAGTCTGCGTATTCGAACATTATTTTTCTGCTCTTTGAAACATGACCATGGATTCCTTCTGCCTTGTGTCCACGATAATTTCCGGTTCCAACCTTCATAAGGAGAATGGTCTGTACATGGGTATTCATTTCATCGTCAAGGAATTTATCCTTAACTTTCAGATTGTTGCCATGGAAGAGTTCCGGTCGATGACATTCTTCACATGTTTCTCGGGCCGGTCGCAGTCCATGGATGGGAGTTGCAATGGGTTTTGCATAGCTGTTGAGGGAAACGGCAACCAGCTGTCTGGCCCCGGAAAGTTTAGATTTAACAAACCACTTTGCTCCTGAACCTATATGGCATTCAACACATGCCACGCGGGAATGGGGAGAATTCTGGTATGCCGTAAATTCCGGAATCATGACCCCATGACATAGTTTTGCGCAAAAACTGACTGATTCGGAATAATGGTATCCGTTATAGGCTGTGACCCCGATCACCATAAAATTGAAAAAGGTAATGAATGAAACAAAAAGGATCAATTTGCGCACACTGTTGAATCGCGTAGATTCTTTGATCAGTCCTTTAAAATCACTGGCTGAAAAAAGAGGAGGAGCTTTTTTGTTTCTCAGGAGAAATAGGCCGACAAACACCATGATATGACCCAGGATAAACATCCAGGTGAGTGCACCGTAAACGATAAAACCTGTTTGCGGATTATCAATAACTGCCATTGCTTCGAGCACTGCATAGATAACCAGCACAGGAAACAGTATGGTAACGATAATGGCACCGGTTGTGGCAACTTTGCTTTGTCTAATTCCCCTTAGAAAAGCTTTTGCAATGGATCGTGTTGTCAGCATGATTTCCTCCCTTTGAAGCAGGGGTATCTAGAACGATTAAAAGGATGTTTCCTTAGAACATATTGGAATTCGTTCCTTGTCCCGGCGGTATTGTTCTTTGTCAAGCGTGCCACTACGTGGTAGGTGCGTGCTGGATATAGAATATAGAGCAAACATGATGCCAGAATTTTTGATTTGAAATTTCAAATAGTTAGTTGTATGTCGGTCAAGAGGTGTTACATTGTGGTAGCGCTAAAATGGCCAAAGCGCTACTGCATGGTAACGCTAGAAGAGGCTGGTATTGCACTGTCAGGGTGAAGAATTTTACGAAATGGAAGGATGTAATAGATAGGGTGCTGTAAAACTTGGTCTGGATAAACGCAATTTAGATTTCTTGGGCAATGGAAATATACCTCCGGAAGGCGAGCCGATTATGAAGGGGGATGGGAGCTTTGTTTTTAGGGTGCCTTGAAAAATTAGGATTTTCGTTCAAGGTCAAGGCATGCGAATAATTTTACCACAGGCATATGATTGATATTCCGAGGATAAAATTTTGAGCATAACGGCGAGATTGGGCGAAAATACAATTATTCAAGGTAGCCTTTACACTATACGAAGACTATATCTTTGCCCAAAAATTTGATGACACTCACAAAATTAACCTTTCTTTTATCAAAACGGTTAAAAAATGCGGGAGTGCCATTATTATTGAATATGAAACAGAGAGTTGTAAACTCAAGCGGTAAGGCGTCACCCTGATGAGGAGCGATGATGGGTTAAAGGCAGGGGGGAGAACCGATCTTGAACGACTTGTTGATCTTGCCATTCAGCTGAGAGGGGCAGGTGAACAAGAAAAGATCTCGGTACATTATTTTTGTAAAGCGAAGGACCTACGGCTCTTTTCTACTTTTCTGACCTCGGATAGACGAAAAAAAGGAAGAAACCAGTATGGTGTTTAATTCACTCACATTTCTTGTTTTTTTGGTGGTTATCCTCTCTTTGAACCAGCTCCCCATTTCCTGGAGAATCAAGAAGTGGAATCTCTGGTGGGCCAGCTATCTCTTCTATGCTGCCTGGAACCCGCCCTTTGTCATCTTGTTATGGATTTCAACCTTGGTGGATTGGTGGGCCGGAAAATGGCTTGTCGAAGCAAAAAGCACAACCGGAAAAAAAGCCTTTTTATTCTTGAGCCTCGGCGTAAACCTCGGCCTGCTCGGCTTTTTTAAATACGGGACTTTTCTGCTGGAAAATTTCCAACAGCTTCTCTCCTTGCTAAATATTTCATTTCAACCGGTCGCCCCCAATATCGTTCTGCCGGTGGGCATATCCTTTTATACCTTCCAGTCCATGTCATATACGTTGGATATCTATCGCGGTAAAATGAAACCATGGGCATCTTTCAGTGATTTTGCCCTCTATGTTACCTTCTTTCCACAGCTGGTTGCAGGGCCTATTGTCCGGGCTTTTGATTTTTTGCCCCAGCTTGCAACTGTACGCAGGGCTACCCCTTCAATGCTGGGCTGGGGCTTTTTGTTAATCACCCTTGGTCTCTTTCAAAAAGTCATACTGGCTGATGGAATTTTTGCACCGGTGGTTGATACGGTTTTCGGCGCGGTCCAGGATGCCCGTTCATTGGATGGTTGGATAGGGGTTATGGCCTTTTCCAGCCAGATTTTCTTTGATTTTTCAGGCTACTCAACCTGTGCCATTGGAACCGGCTTATGCCTGGGATTTACCCTGCCGGACAACTTTCGCTTCCCCTACGGTGCTATTGGTTTTTCCGACTTCTGGCGACGCTGGCACATTTCGCTTTCCTCCTGGCTACGTGACTATCTGTACATCCCTCTTGGCGGCAACCGCAAAGGACGGCTAAGGGCCCAGAGCAATCTGATGTTAACCATGCTTCTCGGCGGCTTGTGGCATGGGGCATCCTGGAATTTTGTCGTCTGGGGCGGCCTGCATGGTGCGTATTTAATTATGGAAAGGGGGCTCAAACAGATCTTTACAGGGAAAAACGAAGCAAGAAAAGATCTCCCTGCAGGAGGCAAAGGTTTCCTCCTGGCCTTATTGACCTTCACACTGCTGAATATAAGCTGGATATTTTTTCGGGCCACCGACTTCCGCTCTTCTTGTATTTTACTCAAGACAATGATCTTGGGGGGAGCGGCCAGTCAAAAGAGTCTGTTAACCCCGTCCGAGGTTATTGTGGTTATTCTGTTAACGGGTACGCTGATGACCACGCACTGGTTGATGCGCAACACAAGCCTTGAGGCGTTAGCAGCCAAAATTCCCTGGGGGGTGCGAGTCGCTATCGTCTCGTTTATGCTCATTGCCTTGGCGCTTGCGCCGGGAGAGGACCGTGCCTTTATCTACTTCCAGTTCTAGAGAACGCATCGCAAAATATTTTTCCGGCCCGGTCTGGCTGCGAACCTGGCTGCTTGCTTTGGTGCTTGTCCTCATCTGTCTTGGAGGCTGGGAAAGCTACTGGCGACTGCAGGGATATAGCCCCTCCGTAGAGGACAACTGGGAACTGTGGGCGACAATCAGACGCCAGGCAAACCAACGACAAGACAAAACCGTTGCCTTGATCGGCTCTTCTCGTATTCAACTGGGATTGCATCCGGACGTATTTGTCCGTACCAGTAATATTCGCCCGCTTATGCTGGCAATCGATGGAAATTCTCCTCTGCCGATACTTCAGAATCTGGCGGAAGACCCTGGATTTTCAGGTCTCGTCATATGCGGTTTGACTCCGCAATGGCTAGCCGAAGAGAAAACAACCAAGAGAAGGGTGTCGAAATGGATTCGAAAATATCAGAAGCAGAAATGGTCATCACGTCTGGAAGCTCGTTTAGCAACAGGCGTGCAACAGTTGTTCGTGTTCCGTTTTCCCGGGCTATCACCCGAAAGGATCCGGCGTCATCTCACCCATGGCGAACGCCTGAAAAAAGTATATGCCCCGATGCGTCCGGACCGTTACCGTCCGGCTGATTATACAAAGACCGACCTTTCACGCTTGAAAAACACAAGGGAAAAAAGAACACGTCAACAGGCAGCCAATACTCTTTCCCTGTCACCTGATGGCTTCAGAGAGCGCATAGCGCAGATATCTCTATGGGTTGAAAAGATTCAACAACGCGGCGGCCAAGTCATCTTTTTACGGATGCCCTCAGCCGGCACGATTCGGGAAATTGAGGAAACCACCTGGCCCCGGGATCGTTACTGGAATGTTTTTGCCACCCAACTGAATGAATTGACAATCCATTTCGAAGATTATCCAGCTCTGTCCGGTTTTCCCTCTCCGGACGGTTCCCACCTGAATGAGGACAGTGCCTCATCTTTTACCGAAGCACTGGTGAACATTCTCCGCGGAAAACAATGGGGTTCAGGGGCAGCAAGTCAATGAGAAGTCCTTATCAGGTCGATGAGAGTAGATTTTTGATTTATTGTCAAGAGTCCGAAAATAGGGGTTGCCGATTACAACAGGCCTTATCGGTTAAAAAAAAATAAGCCCATAATTTTTATCCCAATGTGTGGCCGTTGCTATCCTGAAAAAGCACTGGCCCGTTACCCTTCCTTCGAGGTCAATGCAAGCTGCAAGTGTACTACGAACCTCTTTCCAGAATATATTACGGGGTGTCCGAGTGCCTGGAATGATGACAATTACTATCGGTCCGGTTTGAGTCGAAATTATCACCGTTCCGTGGCAAGAGCGCATGTTCGTTTAAGGGGAGTGGGAGGGAAGCGACCCAAGATTATCAAAGCATCAGCAGGACACAGTCCACTTGAGGATGTCCTTTTTTTGTTTTTGTGAACAGGGGCCGGCTCGTCTGCTGGGCAGGTGACAAGATGATAGGCGCCCGATTTTCATCGATTGCCTATCATCTCTTCTAAACCATCCTCAGAACTTTTGAGTGTTAATTCTGATGAACTCGCAAAAAGTCGAAAACGACATTTGCACTGTACCTAAATACAGTGACTTATGACCTTTCCGCCGTCGGTGGCGTGGCTTTTTGCGACACCGACAATTCTGATGGATTCGTAAAAAGTCAAAAACGCCGTTTGCGCTGTATGGAAATACGAAAAATCGCGCTGCTAGTTAACATGGTCCGGTTTGTGGGGGTGGCACAAGCCGCAGGACATCTGTCCTTGTTGGTTGTTGTCTTCTTCAGGGCCATGGCACTCCAGGCAGGAAGCTGTTTCCTCGGAAACAGCCGGAGCCACAGGTTTGAATTTTCCGTCTGCATACTCATTTAACATGATCACGGTCTGCATGGCGACTCTTCCTGCCACTTTGGCACACCGATCCTTTCTCTCATAGGTGGCTATCTCTGTATCATTGGCCATGGTCCAGGTGGATACCGAAATATGGCAAAGAGGTGAGCCCGGAACGACTCTTTTTTGTTTGGGATATTTGACGATTGCGTCGAACTCATCACTGGGATGGTTGTATGATGCATACCAGTTGATCAGGTCTTTGATCATCTTGTTATGGCTTTTCTCGTCATCTTTGGCGACCAGATTGATGATCGCGGAACACGATCCAATTGAACCGCAGAGTGTGCCTTGTCCGGCATAGCCCCCTGCCGCGTGGTGAAACATATTGTCGGGAATAGTTGTGTACGGGTAACCTACTTTTTCTTTCAATAGGCTGAGGACCCCCAGCCATGCGCCTGAGCCTCAGCCGCCTTTTTCCAGATAATATTTATAGCCTCGTTTACCGGCCTCCAGTGGGTCGAGTTTTACATATTTCCATGGCAAAGGCGGTGCTGCCTGCGGCTCAGAGGTCGCTTCTGCTTCCCTTCCGGTGAACAGGGCTCCGCCTGCGGCAACGGCTAATCCTCCGACTGTTACTGCGCCGGCAGTGTTTAAAAAGTTTCTTCGAGAAAGCGTGACATCCTGGCTGCTTTTTTCCGCTTCATCTTGTGTTGAGGATTTGTGTTGTGTCTCTTTCATATTGTTCCTCTATCCTTGATAGTTTAATGGAAAAGGCTGGTTTAAAGCCCATTGAGTTGGTTTCAATCATTGCCCTCAGCTTTGTGCTGTGGGTGAAAAACGCTCTTTGTAGTCAAGGGTTAATTGTCAGTCTGTCACGAATCGTTTGTGTATTGTGCGTACCTCCTTTGGAAAAGTGAGCAGCAGGCGCAAAGGATGCTTTAGGGTTTTTCGGAAATAGTTATTTCGTCAATTTTGATAAATACAGCGTGGTATGCGTTGAGCGTATGGGGTTCAACGAATAGCCAGCTCCTGTGCATGCGACTCAATTGATATAATGTTTTCGTATAACACACATTGTGTCACTTAATCAACTGAAATAATTGTGCAATAGTAATGAGTCGTTATTCATTTATTGTCAATGATAATGGCATTTTGCACTGTATTCTGTCAAAAGCTGGTGAAGAAAAGGCACGTTTTAAAGTAATAAATTTCGAACATAATTATTTCAACTTATTGGGTCGGGTACGTTTTGGCTGGATATTATCGGCTTTCATTGGGGAAGAGTGATTGCTGCTGGCCTGGCGTTGGAGAAAATGGTCACCTCTTCAGGATACGTGCGGGTGTTCCTTCAAAGGAAGGGGAGAGGGGAGCGTTACTGGAATATGGTAAGGTCTTGAAGGAAAGATTAAGGAAGGAGGAA
>CALZIH010000157.1 GCA_945787305.1 uncultured Desulfobulbaceae bacterium
AATATGATTTTGCCTGTGATAAGGTTAAAAGCCTGGGGCTCGAAAAACAGGTCAAGGTAGAGTTGCGTGACTATAATGAGCTTGATGGAGAGTTTGATAAGATTTCAAGTATTGGTATGTATGAGCATGTTGGTATTGCCAATTACCCACAATACTTTGGCAAAGTCCGATCGTTGCTCCGAGATAGGGGCCTTTTCCTCAACCATGGCATCACTCGCCGCGCAAAGCACAGCAAGCGGCAGTTCGATAAGATCAATCCCGGCAGAAGATTTATTTTGAAGTATATCTTTCCAGGTTCTGAACTCGATCACATCGGTCATAGTCTTGAAGTGATGGAAGCCTGTGAGTTTGAAATACATGATGTTGAGGCCTGGCGTGAACACTACGCCATGACCACCCGGCATTGGTGTCGGCGCCTTGAGGCAAAGCGCGACCAGGCCATTGAGCTTGTCGGTGAAGAACGTTATCGGATGTGGGTAGCTTATCTAGCCGGTGTTTCTTTTGCTTTTCTGGATGGTTCTTTGAGGATTTTTCAGACAGTTGCCACCAAGCATGATAAAAAGGGCCCTTCTAGCTTGCCGCCGACAAGGGCTGAGCTGTACCTGGAAAAATAGTTGCCGTCCCTGCAGCGTTATCTCCACCCCGTCTCCAGGAATTTTAGCAAATAGACATCTTAACAGGATGGCTAGGCAAATTATTCACGTTTTCTTTGATCTGAAAGTAACATTACCTATTCTTGAAAGAACTACATACATTGAGGATTGAAATTATGAAACACGTACTGTGCATACTGTTTATTCTTGGTTGCTGTTTATCACTGTCAGCCTGCGGTCCAAAAGCCAAAGTCACATATTCCTGGGTTGACCCGGAGTTGAAGCAATATCAGGCCAAAGATATTCTCGTGATAGGGGTGAGCAGGAAGGAGGCCAGCCTGAAACTTTGGGAGAATGTTTTTGTAGATCGTTTTACTAATGGTGGCGTCCATGCCATGGCTAATCACAAGGTCGTTGGACCAGTTCCGGATCCTGATCGAAAATCGGTTGAGACGGCCATTCAAAAGGCTGGTGCTGCTTCGGTTTTGATCAGCCATGTGGTCGACAGTTCTTCTACAACCTATACCCACCCGGGTACGATTCATTATGAACCAAGAGGGTTTTACGGGGGGATGTATGGACACTACGGCAGTATCTACCAAGCCGTATATACTCCGCCGGTGGATAGTACGCGTACCGTTGTGCGTCTTGAGTCGAACCTTTATGATGTCGCTACCGCCAAACTTGTCTGGAGTGCGCAGTCTGAGGCCCTTGATCCGAAACTGCTTCGGACGGACTTTGATCGGATTGTCGGTCTGCTGATGGCTGATATGAAGAAAAAGGGTGTCCTGCATTAAGAAATTTTTTGTTGTTTCCATTGCCCAACCTCATGAGAGCACGCGATTCTCCTCGGTAGGTAATCGAATTTTTATCATTTTTTATTTGAAGGACCTTTGATGAAGATTGTTGTAGCACCCAATGCCTTTAAAGGATCGTTGAGCGCACGCGAGGCAGCTGTAGCCATGGCTGATGGAATTCGTCGGGTTGTAAGCAATGCCGATATTGTGCTGGTGCCAGTCGCTGATGGGGGCGATGGTTTGGTTGAGGTTGCCCTCGAGAGTTTACAAGGCGATCGATGCAGGGTGTTAGCGACCGGACCACGGTTTGATCTTGTGGAAGCGCAATTTTGCCATGTTCCTGAATTGGGTTTCGCGGCCATTGAGATGGCACAAGCTTCCGGGCTTACCCTATTGCCTGAGCATTTACGGGATCCGTTATTGACGACCACCTTCGGTACCGGAGAGTTAATCCAGGCCGCAATTGATCTTGGTGTGTATAAGGTCGGAATCGGTATCGGCGGTAGTGCCACCAATGATGGCGGTATAGGCATGGCTGCCGCTCTGGGGGTTCAATTTCTTGATAACAACGGGCGATCTGTTCGTCCGGTCGGCGGGTCGTTACAGAATATCGCACATATCGATATCTCGGGGCTTGATCCCCGAATTAAAGAGATCAGTATTGAGGGGATTTGTGATGTTGACAACCCGCTTCTCGGCACAAAGGGAGCGGCCAGGACGTATGGGCCGCAGAAGGGGGCAACCCGGGAACAGGTCGAGCAGTTGGAAGCAGGGCTGGCTAACCTGGCTCGAGTCATTCAGACAGACTTGGCAATAGATGTTACAACTCTACCGGGAGGAGGCGCTGCCGGTGGCCTAGGTGCCGGGCTCTATGCCTTTCTTGGTGCCACCCTGCGGCCGGGCGTTGATGTTGTGATGGACCTGGTTGGACTTGAAGAGAAACTTGAGGGGGCGGACCTGGCTCTCACCGGTGAAGGACAGATAGATTCTCAGACCTGTTTTGGCAAGGCACCGGTTGGAGTGGCGCGGCGTGCAAAGAACATGAGTGTTCCTTGTATCGCTCTTGCCGGATCTGTGGATGAGGAATTGGCTGATGTTCAAGCACAAGGAATAGATGCTGTATTCAGTCTTTGTACCGGACCGATGACCCTTGATGCGGCTTTATCGCAGGCGGATGTTTTAGTTGCAAGGGTAACGGAACAGGTTGTCCGCTGTTTTTTGAGCGGTCGAAAAAAGTTCTAGCGTTAACATTGTCCGCTGTTAAAGCCCAGCCAACCCTTTATCCTGTTTTGTTTACCGCAGCCCCTTTCTGGACAATGATCATGGTTAAAGCGATAAGGATAACTCCCGGCAACGTCCGCACTGGCGGCAGACCGTGCCCAAAACACCAGTCGATAAAGAGAATGAGCGGCGGATAAAGGTATGAATACGCCATGACCCGAGTGGGACCAAGGTGGAGAGTTACCCATTGGGAAAGGAAAAAAGTGATAATCGTACAAAAGATTGCAAGGTACAGTACGCCTATCAACACGGTGGATTCAATGGACATCCAGGGCACTGTCATAAGTTTCGGCCCTGAGATCAGCAGCAGCCAGCCACAGCCGGTGATCAGTATCCAGAGTGTCATAACAGCCATGGGTTCGCCACGATAAAACAATTTGACCAGTGGTGTATACAATGCCATCAACAAGCATCCGCAAAAGAAAATAAGGTCGCCCTGGTTCAACTGCATGGCCAGCAGTTTATCCAGATCGCCGTGAAAGAGAACCCAGACGGCACCGATCATTGCAAGAATCAGCGCAACCAACCGATGAAACCCCAGCCGTTCCCCCAGAAGAATCATACTGTATACGCCTGCAATCCCGGGAACCAAGGTGAAAATAACCCCGGTGTTGAGAGCCGTGGTGTATTGCAGAGAAAGAAACATCAGGATAAAGAAGCCCACCAGAGCTAAACTGATCAGCCCATAGCGTATGAGAGCAAAAAGGGAGGGACGATGAATGCCATGTTTTTTTTGCACGTACGGAAAGAAAAAAATCGCTGCGCCAAAAAACCTGATCAGAGTGAGGACGGTGGGGTCCAAGCCATCGGCAATAGCCTTCCCTACAGTAAACGAAGTGGAAACCAGGCTGGCAGTCAGCAGCATGAGGAGTTGTAGAGCCCAGGGCGGTGGGCTGGCATGAGTGTTCACGCAAGTTGTTTGCAGAGAAGGTGATGCAGCGCCATGTTACTGGCAAGAATCTGTGGACAAAAAGGAGAGTATTGGTTGCCGGCAAAGTCGGTTACCTTACCACCCGCTTCCTCAACCAGTAGCCAGCCTGCGGCCGTATCCCAGGGCTTGAGATCCATTTCCCAAAATCCATCCAGCCGGCCGCAGGCAACATAGGCGAGATCAACGGCCGCTGCTCCAGCGCGGCGAATATCGCGGACCTTTGGCACAAGAGCATACAGCTGATCCATTACATCATCGAGCCGTGCATGAATGTCATAAGGGAATCCTGTTGCGACCAGGGCCTGAACAAGGAAATCAGTGGTTGTGACGCGGATTCTTTTTCCGTTGAGCCATGAGCCGCCATTTTGCCAGCAACAGAATAACTCATCCTGCAAGGGACAGTAAATGATTCCGATTATGGAACGTCCATTTTCCATCAGCGCGATGGAAACCGCAAAAAGAGGGAAGCCGTGGGCAAAATTGGTGGTTCCGTCCAAAGGATCAATGATCCATGCCTTGCCTTGCGGCTGAGTGGGGTTCTCGCCGGCGGATTCTTCAGCCATAACCTCAATGTAAGGAGCGTCTTCCTGCAGGGAGGCTATTATGGCTGCTTCAGCGGCAATATCGGCTTCGGTGACCAGGTTGATTTCCCCTTTCATTGTGATGGTATGGGGCTGATTGTAGAGCTCTTTCAGGATTGAACCGGCAATTAAGGCCGCACGATTTGCGGCTATCAGGAGAGGAAGGAGCTCAGGGTCTGAACAGTGTTGCTTAAGGTCATCAAGTCTGTGCATTGCGAGTACGGCGGTTTAAGGTATAGGGAGATATATATTTTTTGTTCGTCACCCAATCTGTTGCCAGGTTTTTTTGGGCTCTACGAAAAGGGTGCGCGAGTAAGAAAGCCGGCGGGTTAATTTCTTTGTACACAGTCTGAAAGAGGACGTTCACCACACTGTATCCGGTCTTTGTGAAGTTTATTGATTTACCCTGTAAGACGAGATAATCTATAAGGGACAGCGTCAATGGTACCAGCTTGCGATATTTTTGTCATGAAGTAGATCGCATTTGTTTCCTATCTATCGAGGGGTGTAATATGCCGAAAATTCAATGGGATCCTTCTTTTAGCGTACAGGTGCCCGAAATTGATGAACAACATAAAGAGTGGATAGCAATAATTAATGGTTTGCACGACGTGTTGATGAACGGGGTGGTTTCTTCGGAAACGGTACATACACAGCTTACCCGGATGCTGGAGTACGTGCGCTATCATTTTACTTTTGAAGAACAATACATGCAGAGTATCGATTACCCTTTGCTGGAAGACCATAAAGAGGAACATCGGGCTTTTTTATTGGAACTTGAGAACGTTATTGATACGGAACGACAAGGGAAAATCATGCTTCCTTCAGAAGTCATGCAGATGCTGGTACACTGGTTGAAAAATCATATCTTGAGTGCTGATAAAAAGTATATGCTCCCGTCAGACTAAAGGCCGCCCTAAACTGGCTATAGGTTGTTTTGGTTCCCTTTTTTCCACAAAATAAGCGCCCTTTGATATATTTGCGTCCGAGGTAGTCCAAGGTCTGTTGCAATCTGCTGGACGGCACTTTTCAGGGAGACCGTTTGCTGATCGCGATACCAAAGGATAAGTTCGTCGATGTCTTCAGGTTTGTCTGTATTTTGCTGCATGGCTCCATCGATAATGAGAACAAATTCACCACGATTTTTACCTGCACAACTGTTGCTGAGTTCAGATAGTACTCCTTCTCTACATTCTTCATGCAGCTTGGTTAACTCTCGGAAAAGCAGGGCATGCCGATCTCCGAACACATGCAGCGCGTCAAGAAGACAGTGTTGAATTCTATGGGGTGATTCGTAAAAAATTAAAGGGCAGGGCAGGGGGGCTTGACATTTAAAGAAATCTCTACGAGCCTTTGTTTTGCTGGGAGGAAAGCCTCCAAAATAGAAACCGGACTCTTCAAGACCGGCAACAGAGAGAGCTGTCGCTAACGCAGACGGGCCGGAAATGGGAACGATTTGTATGCCAGCAGCCCGTGCATGCCTGACCAGGACGCCACCTGGGTCAGAAATACAGGGCGTACCTGCGTCTGACACCAGGGCAATCTGTGCGCCATCTTGAAGTTGCTGTAAGAGCAATTCGGCTTTTAGCTGTTCCTTCTCCCGATAGTAGCTGGTCAGGGGAGTGTTGATGTCGAGATGGTTGACGAGTTTTTTTGTATGCCGCGTATCTTCACAGGCAATCAGATCAACCTCTCGTAAAATACGTACAGCTCTTGGTGTTATCTCTTCAAGATTACCGATGGGGGTAGCTACTATATACAGGACCCCATGTGTTGATTGTGTTTTGGACATAAGAATGCAGAGGGGGTAGAGGTCGCTGGAGGTGAAATTAATATTCAGTGGAGTTCCGTATCTCAGGGTAAAGCGTCTGACCAGAATGCGCCGCTTTCTTTGGCGTGATAAAGCGCAACATCGGCGAATTTGTCACATTTCCAGAATGCAGAGGTGTCCACAGGAAAACGGCTTATACTGATACTGATCGTTTTTTCAGGCCGACGCCTTCGATATGAACCTGTAGAAGCAATAGAGAAGTGAATTTTTCCTGCTACTTCCATACCCGTTTCCGGATCGCAGTCGACAGAAGAGACCATAAAGACATCCTCGGCATAGCGGATAAGAATATCAGAAGACCGGCAGCAGTTCTGCAGGACGGTGGCCAATCGCTGCGAGACAATACCAGGCAGGTATTTTACTGCCTTACGCCAGAACTCCTGTCATAAAAACCTATAAGGTAAGCGTAGACTCCGAGAAAATCATCTCAACTTTCCACAGTAATAACTAAAGGTTCTCAGGGTGAAGCTGTTTAGAAGCCCTTTTAAGGCTGCTTTTTTTAGTCTTTTGCTAACAGCCTTCAGCCTACGGTCTATAAACCTGGGTTGCGGGCAAAACCCGCTTTTGTTTTTTGTAGGGGGCTTTTCCAAGCGGCAGAATCGGAACGACGGGTTTTTTTCTTACCATCCACAGTAGTGTACAAGCCACTTGTAAACTGGTCGATACGAGCGGAAGATTGTTCCGTATTATAGCAGATGCTGATACTTACACAAGAATAGTCTCGAGTAATTCGGAAGGAAATAGCAATAATAATGTAATATTTATTAGTTATCGACCAATACGTTAAACGCTCTCTCTGCCGTTCGTATTGATTTGAAATGAGTAATTTTATATGATTTGTTGTAGCATAATGTGTAATGCCTGGAATTCCAGGTGGGCTCCTTTTTTTGGGATAAGAAATAAACCGACAGGTTGACAATGGGTAACATAACAGTTCAGCAATTAAAACAGC
>CALZIH010000158.1 GCA_945787305.1 uncultured Desulfobulbaceae bacterium
AAGAACAAAAGCTTTTCATCACGGATTCAGGTCATAGAATGGTTAAGTCAATTGAGTATATAACCCATGGAAGGCCCACGGTTAGAAGAGTCAAAGTTATCCCGGAGCGACTAGGATGCTATAGTGAGTAAGGATAATTTAATACTATGATAATAATGAACTGGAACCTATGGTTAGCAGTAGCTGGCATTTCTCTGATTGCTTTTTTTCTTGCAGGTTACCAATCTTTCAAAGCAAAGCGCAGAAGAAGACAAAGAAAAACTATAGTATCGAGAGCCTTTACCCGTATGACCGGCGACAGGCAAAGCATGGTGGAATGTTTACATGGCCTGGGGAACACTTATTTTGCCCTTGGTCAGTATAACCAGGCTGTTAAATATCATAACCATGCCCTGATCACTGCTCGTGAGATTAATAGTCGTAAAGGAGAGAGCATCGCTTTAGGCTGCCTGGGGCGTGCTTACTCTGCCCTTGGTCAGTATAACCAGGCCATTGAATATCATAACCAGGCCCTGGCCCTTGCTCGTGAGATTAATAGTCAAAAAGGAGAGTGCATCGCATTAGGCAGCCTGGGTAGTGCTTATTTAGTCCTTGCTCAGTACAATAAGGCTATTAATTATTATAATCAGGCCCTTGCCCTTGCCCGTGAGATCGGCGACAGGCAAGACGAGGGGACAGCTTTAGGCAATCTGGGGCGTGCTTACCATTCCCTCAGTCAGTACGAGAAGGCGATTGAGCATTACAGTCAAGCTCAGGCTATTGCCAGTGAGATCGGCTACAGGCACGGCGAGGGTAGCAGTTTAGGCAGTTTGGAGAATGCCTGCCATTCCCCCAGTCACTACAAGAAGGCTATTGACTTTCATAACCAGGCACTGTCCATTGCCCGTAATATTGGCGGCCAGCAAGGTGAGGACGACCATTTAGGGGATCTGAAGAATGCTTACTGTCTCCTTGGCCAGTGCGACTAGGTAGAACCCAGATCCGTTTTGCTTGCAGTAGAAAAGCTGGAGTTTAAACTACTACATGTTATCCTGTTCGCTACAACGGTGTATTTTGTTTTTTCTTCGACGATAGGGCAAGGCAAAAGTATCGTGAAAGCCTGTTTCCTTCTTTTTTGCTCCTGTTCATTTCTCAAATTCCTGTAGGTGACTGGGCAGAATGATTTCAACTGTACAGCCGTGCCCTGCAAGCGAGGTGATTTGAATATCCCCCCTATGCTCTCTGATTATCTGTCGGACATAGGGTAGCCCAAGCCCGGTCGATCCATCTTTGGTACTGTAAAAAGGTTCAAAAATATGTTCCAGTACTTTGGGAGCGATACCTGGCCCATCGTCATATATGCGAATGGCAACGCCTGTCGGAACCTGGTAGGTTGTAATCTGTATGTGGTTTTCCTGTCCGCATGCTTCCAGGGCATTACGCAATATATGCAAAAGGGCAACCTTAAGGTATCGGCTGTCGCCTCGGCAAAGTAATCTGCCTTCTCCGGGAAGAAAAGTGAGCTCAACACCCTTTTTTTCTGCTTCCAGTCGAATAATTTCAACCCCGTCCCGGGTGAGGGCGTTGATCTCTACGACGCCAAAATGTTCATCTTCTCCGATCTGGAATTCTTCAAAACGGCGAACAATGGCCTCAAGTTTTTTCGTCTGCTCAAGAACGGCTTCCCTATATTGTTGATTTTTTTCTTTTGCCTGTTCGCTACAGGACATACGGCGCAGCAATCCGGAGATCACCATGACGGGATTACGTATTTCATGGGCAAGCTGCAAGGTGAATTCTGCTTTGGTACGGTCTCTGACCACCGATTCAATGTCCCGGTTGAGTTCCAACAGTTGTGAGCTGGTCTGTTTGATCCTTTGCCGGTCACTGCGCATACGATGCATGATGAGCAGCATATTGCGAAAGAAGAGGGTGCTGGCAAAAATGACCACAAAAGTAACGGTAATCAGACTGCCGTTATAGGGGGAGATTGTTGCCCATACATCGGTGTGACCCAAAAAAAATAAATAATGTTTGACCAGATGGCCAATGGAGCGCAACAAGCAGAAGGAGAAAAGGGCCGCGATAAGCCAGAGTATATACGTGTAGAGTGCATTCTCCGGGTCTCTATGATAGAGCTTGATAGCTTGCTTGATGCAGAGGATCGAGAGCAACAGCATGGCAAGGCAGCCAGCGATATCAAAAAGGGTGAGCGGGAGGAGGGAAAGGGACATTGCTACGAATCTTTCCTTGATGAAAACGATGACGGCTCACTGTTCATTCGCCGTAGCGCGAGATAAATAAACAGTATCGCCGGAACACTGATCAGGTGATCCATCTTGAAAAGGTAATAAAACCAATCAACAGGGGCATGCATCTTGATCGCAGCTTTAACCCCGTATTCATTCACCAGGAAGTCATCGCGCGGGATAACCTCATCCAGGATATGGGCAATAAAGGCCCAGCCATTCCAGCATGCAAGAAGGAACGAACCGATGGCCATCTGTCGCCAGGGTTTTTGTCGTGCCAGCCTTGAGATAAGAATACGGACAGCGAAACCGACCATGGCTAACCCGAAAAGGAGGTGTCCGATCTGGTGGGCATAGAGTCCTTCTGGTTGGCCATGCGACTGGATCGCCATGACCGGCGACGGGGACAAAAAGAGCAAAAGCAGACCGATGCATAGAGCTGGCCGATTGGTATGTCCCTGGGGTTTCCACATATTGTTAATCGGTAGTAACCACATGGCCGGTTTCACGGGTTGAATACCCCCCCAACCGTTCAATTTCGTCTTTAAACTCTTGTGAATTGATGATCGACATTGCCTGTTTGATCATGGGCAGTTCAAGAAATTCCGATGGAATAACCAAGTCATACCGCTCTTCGGTTATGGGTATGAAGTCGAGATCCAGTGCCCGGGCAGCAGCCATGATGCCAACCCCGGTATCCGCCTTGCCGGAAAGAATCGCCACTGCGACTGCCATGTGGGTATACTCCTCACTGTCATAGCCATGAATGTCATCGGGGTCGATATCGTTTTTATCGAGCTCATAATCCAGAAGAACCCTGGTGCCGGATCCTGACTGCCTGTTGATAAAGGTAATGTCTTTATTAACCAGGTCGTTAATGGTTTTGATGTTCTTGGGATTGCCTTTCTGAATAATAAAACCCTGTTGACGGTGGACCAGGGTGATCAAGGTGATTTGTCTATCGCCAAGATAGCGTTTCAGGTAACTGGTGTTGTAGCTACCAGTTTCCGGATCCAGGAGATGGGAACCGGCAATGTGCGTCATGTTATTTTTTACAGCCATAATGCCACCAAGTGAACCGACATGGGTAGAGGCAAGAGGATAGGCGGGGTCTGATTTTTTTAAAAAGTCATGGAGGAGGTCAAGGCAAAGGTCATGGCTACCGGTGCAAAGGATGGTCTTTTCAATTTCAGACCGCGGCCGCAGCAACTCCACCTGCACCTGACTGTCCCGGGTTTCACCTTCCGAGCCGGCTGCGATTCGTAACATGGAATTTGCCCGGGTAAGGGTGGTGATAGCCCCTGCCCCTTTTTTCAGTGGAACGGTTACAAAATGGTCAAGGATTCTGCCGGTAATCATTCGACGAAATTCTTCAATTCCCCCCCGTGAGGGGAGATCACGGGCCAAAAGAGCAGGTAGCGTTGGCGATTCCCCAGCCGGTCTCCCCTGGAGCTTGTTGAGCAGCGGCAGGACAAATTGCTCAAATGAGATAATGGCCGAGACCGGATAGCCGGGAATGCCCACTACCGGTTTATCGTTAATTATGCCGAGAATGGTGGGCTTACCCGGCATGATGGTCACGCCATGCACCAGAACTTCACCCAGTTCCTCTATGACCTGCACCGTATAGTCTGCGCTACCGGCAGAGGAACCGGCATTGACGACGATCACATCGGCCTCGGTTTGCGCTACTTTGTGCAATTGCTGCTTGATATTCTCATAATCGTCGCTGGTTATCGGCATAACCGTTGGCAGGCCGCCGGCCTTTTTCGCTAATCCGGCCAGTACTGCTGAATTTGATTCAATAGTCTTTCCTGCGGGAGGCGTATCACCGGTCGGGCTCAGATCAACGAGTTCACTGCCGGTTGGCATGATAATGATTGTTGGCTTTTTTCGTACCCTGACAGTGGGGCAACCGGCTGTCAAAAGGGCCGCCATATCCGGTGGTGTGATCAGATGGTGGCTGGGAAACAACAGCTCGGTGGCAACGATATCTTCACCCACCTTGCGTACATGCTGCCAAGGGTAGACTGGGGCTCTGATGATCCCGCTGGTTTCATCCGTAGCCAGCAGTACGTTTTCAATCATGATCACTGCATTTTTATCGGCGGGAAGGGGATGTCCGGTGTTGATCGGTCTCGCCTGGCCGGACGCGATATCGAGGCAAACAGGATTATCATCTGCTGCACGAAAGGTGTCCGATGCCAAGACCGCCAGACCGTCCATGGCCGCCGAGTGAAATGAGGGTGAAGAAAACCTGGCCCTGACCGGTTCGGCCGTAACTCGACCGTCGGCTTCACTGCTGTCAATTTCTTCGGTATCGGTGAGAAGACCTTGAAAACGATTAAGGAAAAGCTGCTGGGCATCTTCCCTGGATTGCATGCTGAGATATATTTTACGTTTCATAGCGGGATCAGTTGGAATCAGGGGTTTGAATAAGTTGTTTGTGGAGGATATGCGCATCGACAAGTCCCAGATCCTTATGGTTAAAGGCCTGGGGGACGGTGCCGATAATGGAAAATCCAAGTTTTTGCCAGAGGTAAACTGCGGCCATGTTGGTTGACACCACCAGGTTGAACTGCATGGCCATAAAACCGTTTTTCACGGCAATTTGTTGTGAGTGTTTGCATAGCGTTGTTGCCAGGCCTTGTTTTCTTGCGCTGTGTGCAACCATATAGCCGCAGTTGCAAATATGTGCGCCAAGGCCGGGTTGATTGGGCTTGATGTAATAGGTGCCGATTGTTTTTCCATTATTTTCTAAGAGATACGTAGCCAGGGGTACCTCCATCCAGAAATGATAACCCTGTTTTTTTGTGGTCGTCGGCTCGTATGGATAGGTTGTGCCAGCAGAAACAATAGCATGGAATAACGGCCAGATGGTATCGAAATCAGCAGGCTCGGCCTTTCGTATGTTTATTTCCATATCAACAGTGTAGAACCGTTTATGGAAAGAGGAGGATTTGGGCCGGAACGCCTTGGTCCAGGCCTTCAACATCACGGCCGATGACCAGCAGGCCGTCGGCTTGAACCAGGGGGTTTATCAGACCTGATTTTCCATAGATCGGCATTGCCAGGGGCGGGGTGTCGTCCTGTGCCGGTTGCAGGCTGACCCGGACAAATTCCTCCCGGCCGATGGTCGAAGGAATCTGTTGTCCGCTTATGCCGGTGATCTGTTGCAGTCCATGGCTTGGACCAAGACCGCTGAATTGTCGAAGCAGAGGGCGGACAAAGAGGTAAAAGACCACCATGGCAGAGGCCACATGTCCCGGCAGGCCAAAAACGGCCTTGTTACCACAAGCAGCCAGCAGGGTTGGTTTACCGGGACGGATGGCCACGCCATGGGCAAGCAGTTCGCTGCCGGTGAGGCCTTCCAGTACCTGCAGGGTAAAGTCTCTGCGACCGACCGAGCTGCCGCCGGAGAGCAGGAGCATGTCGTTTTCATGCAAGGCCGCCTCGCACACCGTAAGCATGGTCTGCAGGTTATCTTCTATAATGCCATAGCATTTGGCAATAGCGCCCGCCTCGGTGACCAGGGCGGCAAGGGTGGTGGAGTTGATATCACGGATTTTTCCCGGGGCAAGGGGCTGGTCCGGCGGTATCAGTTCGTCACCGGTGGAAATAATCCCGACCCTTGGTTGCTTGTGCACGGAAAGTGCTGTTTTACCAAGCCCAGAAAGCACACCGAGGTCCTGGGGGCGTAAGGGCCTTTGCTGCGGCAGTATTTCGGCATCTGGTTCAAAGTCTTCTCCGGCGCGAATGGTATTTTCGCCTGGGGCTACAGGGCGGAAAATTTCAATGGTCTGTTCATCCATCATGTGGGTATATTCCACCATAACCACAGCGTCGCCTTTTTGCGGAAGTTCTCCCCCCGTCCAGATTTGAGCCGTTTGGCCTGGCTTGAGCGTGAAGGCGGTTCCGGCACGTCCCATGGCTATTTCCCCGATGATTTCAAGAAGTGCCGGTTCGGATTCGGAACAACCGAAGGTATCGCGAGCCCGTACTGCAAAACCATCCATGGTGGAGCGGGAAAAGGGAGGGAGTTGTTCACCGGCAGTCAATCCGGCACCGCAAGGAATCCGGCCCAGCCCGTTTTGTACGGGAATCGATTCTGCAGAGAGTGGAGAAAACCTGGAAAAGAGCTCCAAGAATTCTTCAGAGCTTATGAGTTGGAAAAATCCTTTCATGGTCAAGGCCTTTTCAGAATGATGGAACAGTGGATAAACAGTTGGCCGAGCAGGAGAAACAGCAGCGTTTGGCCAATGATGTGTATGGTACCCTGACCGGGGGTGATGTTCAAGAGCAGGGTCGCAGGTATAAAAAGGAAGAGTTGCTGTGGTTCAAACATGCTCCCGGTGTCCAATGAGTGTGTAGGTGACCTGCTTCCCGGTGCCCTTGACGTCGGTCTCTTCACCGTCACTCATGACAAAGCGGTCATTAAGCAGGGCATGGGTAGTACTTGAGACGTTGACCTCCATGGGAAGGCCTATTTTTTCCATTCTGGCGGCAATATTAACCGTGTCGCCAAATATATCAAAGAGGTATTTTTCCGTGCCGACCACACCGCCGACCACTGGTCCACTGTGGATTCCGACCCGGATCTGCCAGGAGAGCTCGGCGTCCCTGTTGCGTTGTTGAAGAAAGTCGATCATCTCCAGCAATCTGTCGGCCTGCATGTCCGGCCCGACTTTGACGCCCAGCGGGTTCT
>CALZIH010000159.1 GCA_945787305.1 uncultured Desulfobulbaceae bacterium
CCGAGAACTTGTCTGGCAGTGGTTTTTTCCGGCAAAGGGATTAACTGTGGTTCCTGGAACCAATGAACGCAGGAGGTATCATGTCCATGATTCCGCCCTGCAGAAAGCGCTACGTACGGCTGTAAAAAAAGCGCAGGTTCCCAAGCGGGTGACTTCCCACACGTTCCGCCACAGTTTCGCCAGCCATTTACTGCAGGCCAATTACGATATTCGGACCATCCAGGAGTTGCTCGGTCATAGTGATGTCCGGACAACCATGATCTATACCCATACCGTAAAAAGCGTTACCCTGAAAGAGGCGAAAAGCCCGTTGGATTTTTAATCATTTCTTTTGCTGTCAATAAGTTGTTACCACATACCATTCCACCGCTGGTATTAACATATTGACTTGGGCGCAAGTAAAACAAGCAAAAGGTAGTGTCGGGGTACATGTAAAAAGTACTCATATCTCTCACAACCCCTTATCTTAAATAGCCCCAGGTGGTCATGACTCATTACCCTTATTGGTTCTGCTGCTGCTTATGCTAGGCTTCGTCTTTCATGAGCCTCTCAAAGACTTGTTTGTCAACTTTGCCAAGAAAAACCCGGGTACAGAGAAGAATATTTCTTGCTGTATCGCCAGCCTGGATTCGGAGTAGTCCTTCTCTGACAAGGATTTTTTTTAACAGTTCTCTGCCGTTAGATTCATTATAGTAGATGTCGGAGTCGAGGATGTCCCGAACCATTTCAGGGGCTGTTTGGTCGACGATCAGCTGCAGGCCCATCTGAATAAAGGGATCGGTGATGGTGGCTTGTTCTTCTTCCAGGGCCAGCAGTCCACGTTTTTTGCCAATCTGGCCCAGATTCCTTAATGCTTTGATAATTTCCACTAACGATTCCTGATCTTCCTGACTACATGCTGCCTTTGCTGCTAAAGCTAAATCACGTAACATAATTTCCTCTTCTTAAGAATCAGGGGATAGTTCTAACCCTGCTTTCTTCCATTAGAAAACAGAATAGGTGTTGGATACATGGACTGAAAAGTTGTACTCATTGTACAAGCTGTTATCATCCAAACTCAGGTAGGACGGCGGCAACGATTGGTGCGTTTCTTTTCTTTCCGTCCCTGACTTCCGGGATTTTTTGCCCATAGTTTCCGTTCCAAAAACCAAGGTTTTTTAAACATTGCCACAGCCTGACATCTGTGACTAAAACGGCCAATATTTCATTATACCTTTGGTCTGACCTGTTCATCAAGGTTTGATGCCGGTAATACCCCACTCCAGTCGATCCAGGTTGTCTTCAGATATTCCGCCGCGTAGGTCGACTCAGGTCAACTCTTGGAGGAAAAGCGGCAATTGCGGTTGTTCGGGTGCATCCGGTAGCAATACGGGGATTACCGGCATGTGACGCTTGACAAATTGTGATAGGCAGGCACGCATTTCCGGTATTTCCCCTAATTCCAGGCCGTCTTTGCCGGTCAGCACGGCGGCAGTTCGCGCCGTTTGCATAATTTTTTAACGAATTCCGGTGACACTATACTGTTTTACGAGAAAGAAATAGTATTGTGTCACCGGACCTTTGGAAGGTGTTGAAGTAAGTGCTGTTTTTGAGATACGAAGTCAAGAATTAGAATTAGCGGGCAACTATTGACGACGATATGTACATTTTGTATATTATGTACATATCGTACACGTAATGGAGGAGTATTATGCCTACTACAATTTCTACGGCTGATGCCAGAAAACATTTTGCAGATATTGTTAACAAAGTTGCTTACGGAAATGAGCCAATTGTATTGACCCGTCGAGGTCAGGAAGTGGCTGCTTTGGTTTCCATGAAAGAATTTGAATTGCTCCAGCAAATTGAAGAGCGTATTGATATTGAAGATGCCAAAAAGGCTCTTGCAGAACCAGGTGAGAATATTCCTGCTAAAGAAGTTTGGGAAAAACTGGGCCTGTAATTTATGGCATACACTATAGAATTTCGCCCCTCGGTACTTAAAGCTCTTGAGAAAATTCCTAAACGTGACTTGGTACGAATAAAGAGGAAGGTTGATGAACTTGGCACCAGCTTACCAGATCCTAGTACAACGAAGATGAAGGGAAATAATTCCTTCCATAGAATTCGAGCTGGAGCCTACCGGATTATATATGAAATTCATAATGACAAGTTGGTCATCTTGGTTGTAAAGATTGGCCATAGAAAAGACGTTTATAGAAACCTCCCTTGATATTCAATTGATTTACTTGCCGATTGTATTTCTACCTCGAAGTAATAATCGACACAGAACGGCCAGATAACCGATTGCCACATCACAGATCCGTGCGCGCGGTTTTCCCGCACAGGGCTCCTCTGTATTTAGTATAAGAGCAGTTTTTAATTCCAATATCCGTTATTCCGGGACGCGGGCTTGTAAAATTGTCGGCGCTGGAAAAGCATTTAATGTAATATAATTATTGAACTTTGTGGTAAGTGAGAGGCAGGGTCTTGAAATCTTAGTTTTTTATAAAGCGACAGCGTCAGTCATTTGAGGTTGCCACTGGAGCAATCGGGGATAGACCACGTTATGCAATCCGATCTCTAGCCGCAAGAAGACATCACAAGCCATTTTCCGACACCCAGGCTTCTCCGGGTGTAGTTCGATCCAGTTGATTTTGTATGTAGTTTTCAGCCGCTTCCCTGCTGGAAAATCCCTCTATGCTGACCCGGAACCAGGTTTTCTCGTCAACTTGAGTTTGACGGACTATAGCTTCCACTCCCAAGGCACGTAATCGTTTTTGTTCTGATTCCGCTGAAGAACGGGTGCTGTAAGAAGAGAGATTGACAACCCAATTCGGTTGCCTTGGCTTTTCACTCTCCGTCGTCAGTGTATTGTTCAATTGGGCGACCCCTGAATCTTCATTTTCCATGCTTTCAGATTCGGTTTTGATCGTGTCCTGAACCTCGTGACCGACAAGCTCACCTTCAAGCGGGGCATGGATTTTCTCAGATTGTGGGGTTGTTGTTGTCAGATTCAACTGCTCATCGGAACTTTGCACTGTTTCCGCATCGAATTGAGCTTTGGTTGCATTGTGTGAATCCTTATCCGTGTCGGCAACCTCAGGCAGTATGGCTTCGGTTTGATCTGTTGTTGCCTCTTCCGGCGGTGTTTGCAGACTCAGGTTGTTACTGTCTTGCGGCTCTTCATGTACTTCCTGCCTTTGAGCAGTGGGTAAAGATTCTTGACCGGTGTTGTTGAAAAGGTATGCCATTGCCCCGATAGCGGACAGCACAACCAGGACGAGGAGCATATGATGAATTCGGAGTGGCGATCTCTTGCCGGCAACCAATTCAGGAGTCTTGTATTCATCAGTGGAGGTTTCATTCTCAGTGCCGGTGGGCAAGGTGGCATTTACCAAGGGCGAATGATTTTTTATAGGCTGGTCAGGTGTGTCCTGACTAGCGACATCAGGACTTGTTGCGTTGTCATGTGTCTCCGCATCAGCTTCTAAACGCCTTGCTTCTGTGTGTTCGGTTGCAGCATTATCCGTTGTTGTTGGTGTCTGCTCGCTGTTATGAGTATCAGTTAACTCCGGCGTTCCTGCCGTTAGTTCAAGTTCGCTTTCTTGCTCTAATTGATCGTCAAAGGATGGTGAGCGACCATTTCTCTCCGTCTCTGTATCGGTTGCATCATTGATGAGTACCCGCTCGAACAGATCATCCTCTTGTTCTGGGCCGTTTTCAAGCTGTTGCGAATTGTCTGCTGCCAGTTGTTCATTCAATGTCAAGTCGTCTACAACAGGCTCGGGTTCCTGCTCCATCTCATACTTGCTTTGCTCGATTGTCTCATCATCGGACAAAACCCGAGAAACATCCCTCTCCGAGTTCAGGTTTACATCAGGATTTCTTTCGTCAGCATGCACATCTGCTTTTGGAGCAGGTTTATCGCTAGTCGCTTCTGCCCAATAGCCTTCGGTCGATTCTCCTGCGGTTGGCTTGGCAAGAAGATCCGTGTCCGTCACACGTAAAGCTTCTTCAACCAGACTGTCGATTTCTTCCCCCAGGTGTTTGTCGGATGAATCATGATCCGTACCGATTGCGGACGAAAGGGAGTGGGGTTGTCCAGAACCTTTTTTTTCAGTCATCTAGTGCTCTCATCAAGCTGATTTGGTCAATGTAACTGGAGATAATTTACTTACTCTTTCGTCGTACTTCATATTTATTCGCCTTACTCCGGTCGATCCAGATTGTCTTTGGTTGATCCACCGCGCAGGTCGCCCCAGGTAAACTCTTGGAGAAAGAGCGGCAATTGCGGTTGGTCGGGTGCGTCCGGGAGCAGTACGGGAATCACCGGCATATGACGCTTGACAAATTGTGACAGACAGGCACGCATTTCAAATATTTCCCAGGTACCGAGTCCATCTTTGCCGATCCGCATGACGGCGGTTCGAGTTGCAATATACACTATGATTTTTTGTGGTATTCAACACCAATATGCCGTTTGCAAACAGCTCATCACCATTGGTAATAGAGCAAGGAATGAAATAACGGTCGCCCCTCAATGTTTTGTCATAGGCCAAATTGAATCTCTCTGATAGTCTGGGTGGACCAATTTAACCGCAATTAAAGAAATTATACAACGATTCCCTTTTTATACATGAACATTGACGGTTACAACGTTATCCATCGCGGATCGCTGAAATCCGGAATCACCGTCACCGATGACGGCTACCGACGCAAACTCTATCTGGATGGCGACACGCTGCAGAGCAGCATGCTTCTGGATGACCCCAATGGGCTTGATTTGGAGTACAGTCAGGCAATGATGACTGCGCTGCTGTTTCAACCGGCGCCCCGGAAGGTCCTGCTGGTAGGGCTTGGCGGTGGTTCGCTGGTGAAGTTTCTGTTGAAATTCTTCCCGGAAGTAAGGGTTGATGTTGCCGAGATTGATTCAGAAGTCGTTACGGTCGCCCGGCAATACTTTTTTTTGCCGGAAGACGAGCGTTTGCGGATCATGCTTGCCCCTGGGGAGGAGGTTGTCGCCGCCCGCTTGGCGTCAGGGACCCGATACGATCTTTTGCTTCTGGATGCCTTTGATGATAGCGGCCCGGCTCGTGCTTTGCTGGGTGAACAGTTTCTCCGCCGTTGTCGGGAAATGCTTACTCCAGGGGGTGTTTTCGCCATGAACCTCTGGAACCGCCCGAGCGACAATTTCCTCGCCATCCACACCAGCCTGACTTCACTGTTTGGTAAAGGGACGCAAAAGCTATACATGAACGGTGCGAACAGAAATGCTATTGTTTTTGGTTTGTCAACACCGATACAGGGCCTTGATTTGATGGGATTAAAGCCGGTGGCTCTTGATTTGAGTAGGCGCACCGGAATCAATTTTCTTGGATTGTTGCGGCAGCTGTATGAGCAGAACTGTTAGAGGAATCTGTAGCAGCAATCTGCCAGGGACGTGATAACAGCTTGACATCCAACATTTCGTTATGTAATCAATATATTAGTCTCTATCGTCAAAACGTACTTGTTTGAAGGGATTACGGCAACTATCGAACAGCTATGATGTGCATTGAGAAGAAAAAGAGTTGCCGAAGTCGACGATGGATTAAAAAGGATTCAGTATTGCCGTCCCACCCGAATGTTATCCTTCCCCGCTACCCGGTTACACAGCCTGAAAGCATTTACGTGTCATCTTATCAATCTTTTCTCACCAGGATTCTATGAACAAGAATAGGCTCGACTGCATTGGCCCATTTCAGAGGATTTGCAAAAGCATTGCAACATCTATTTCAGAGGGGGCAAGAGATCGAGTATTGAGAGACACCAGCCAGATGCTCGACGGTCACCCGTGTTTCCCCCTTTTCGTGAGAGTCCTTAACAATGGTAATTGGGGTTCGTGTTTGCGTTCGGCCTTTGTCGGTTTGTTGGTTCTTTGGACTCCCATGTTGGCAGTGGCCCAGCCGCCGCCTCCCGCGCCCTCGCAGGCATCGGTTTTGGGCCAGACCGTTACGGTTCCGGACGGAAGCGGGGGCACCACTACTGCGACGGTCCTTGAGATCATCCCGGACAACAACCCCAGCACCGACCCGGATCCGACCGCGTTCGTCCGAGTTAGTGACGGACATACATACCTCGTCATACCGGTCAGCCAGAGTTTCTGGAACACCGAGCCCCCGGCGGATGGCGGTCCCCATCAGTTCACGGTGGAGTCAACCGCGTCACCCGGCATAGTGAATATTGCTCGGGTGGGAGCGGCAGGGACCAATCCCCTTGCGACGATGTTGACGGATGCCGAATACAGCGCGAACTTTGGCACGGGAAATACCGGGGGGGCGGGCGAGATGACTCCTTCATCAGTTGGTGCCAATGGTGTTCGCTGGGTCGCTCAAGGTTCGAACGGATCCAATGGACGTACAGGAGCGTTTTTCGTCCCGCCTAGCTCGGGTGATCCCGGTCAGACACCAGCGGATCTTATTCGGACGAACACGACGACCGTCAATACCTCGACCAATATTGGCGTCGAGGCAGGCTCGATTGGCGGCAACGGAGGCAACGGTGGAGATTCCGTCTTCTCATTCTGGAGCGGCAGGCCCGGCGGCACAGGCGCTGCGGGCGGCATAGTCAACGTCACGAACGCCGCCGGCGTCGATGTGGTAACAACGGGCGCGGCGCATCACGGGATCTTTGCCTACAGCATCAGTGGAACGGGTGGGGCAGGAGGCGACGGCATCCTCGCGCCGGGTGGCGGGACAGGAGGCGGGACGCTCAGAGGCGGCAGCGTTACGGTAAACAACTTGGGGCGGATTTTCACAAACGGGCTGGCAGCCCACGGGATTATCGCCACAAGCAGGAGCGGCAACGGTGGCAACGGCGGCACGCAGATCGGGCTCTTTGGTTCGTCGGGCAGTGGTGCCGCCGCATCCGACGGTGGGCCGGTTAACAT
>CALZIH010000160.1 GCA_945787305.1 uncultured Desulfobulbaceae bacterium
GACCGGGTCGGCTTGCTCTTCTTCGAAGAAGGCAAACCGCCTCGTGGAAGTAGGGTTATATACGACCGTCGGCAAAGTGCCGTCAGCAAGATGCGCCCGGAGGAACTCCCCACCGATCTGTTCCACGCAGACGGAGCGCGTCTCTTCCACCTGACAGGCATCACACTGGCCTTAGGATCTCACCTCGCGGCAACGGCACAACATGCCCTGCAGCTGGCAAAGACTGCCGGGTGGATGGTCAGCTTCGATGTGAACTACCGTTACGTATTTCGATTCTGTCGCAAAACGTATGTCCGGATACTCAACACATGTCAATGGCCGGTTTCAAGGAGGAAAATTCACATGAGCGATCAGGAAATCGTGGATAAACTAGAACGCATCTGGGGCACCATCGCCGATCTTTGTTCGACTTTGACCGAAAAGGAATGGAAAATGAGCCTGACCCCTTTTCCTAGGAAAATTCTGCAACTCAAAGGAGTCTGATCCCTTTAACGTTATAAGGAGAAGCCGAAATGAATACGTATCGAATTGTTCTTGCTGCTCTGTGCTTTATGATGATGTCAATGCTTTCTGCCTGCGATAACAGCGAAAAAACATCTAAGGGTGCAGGAGAAAATATGGTGAAGAGTGTTGATGCCTGCAACCTCCTCACCCAGGAAGAAGTAGACGGCCTGTTTACAGAACCTCCTGGCCCTGGAGGCCCCAATTCACCTGCTCCTCATATCCAGGAGTGTGTCTGGCCCGCCGAAGGTATTTCCAGTCTCATTCTTCAAGTCTTGCCCGCACCTGGGAACGTGCTGGAAAGTATCGATTTAGGAGATGGTTATCGAGTGATTGATGTGGATGGAATGAGTGGTCAGACAGCGGCGGCTATTCAACAAGGCAATCCTGAGTATGGAACCAGCAAAGGCTTGGCAATATTCGCTATTGCCAAGGATGATTACATGGTGACCTTGTCACCTGTCAGACTCGATATTCAAGAAGGATCGAACAAGTTTGTCGGTGCCGTAAAAAGCATCGCCACCGACGGCGGAGAGGTAATAACATATTGTATTTCCGTACTGTGCAAACGGCGTTTTGGACTTTTTACGAGTCCATCAAGCTTGACTTGTTGAAAAAACTTGCAGAAAAGGCTGTCCAGAAGCTTTGAAAAGTTTACCTATTTTCAAGGAACCCAGAAAAGGATATGCTATGCAGCCAAAGCTTGTCTGCCATGTTCCACAGTTGCAATGTGAAATCGGTGAGCCATTACAGCAAAGATAATAACTGCTAACCTTACCTTGCAGCTATCTCTACATAAGGAAGCGTACAATGCCATACATACCTACCCGGGACGAAGCCCTTGACCTGCTGAAAACGTACAACCGTTCAGAGAGCCTTATCAAACATGCCTTGGCCGTGGAAGGCGTAATGAGATATTGTGCACGGAAAAGAAAAGCAGATGAGGAAAAATGGGGTATTATTGGTTTGATCCATGACCTGGATTACGAACAGTTTCCTGATCAGCACTGCAAAAAAACAGAAGCTATTTTGAGGGAAAACGACTGGCCGGAAGAATACATACGAGCGGTAATGAGTCATGGATGGGGAATCTGTACGGACATCGAACCACAAAGTGAATTGGAAAAAGTGTTGTATGCCATAGATGAACTGACGGGGCTAGTTACATCGACGGCGCTGGTACGACCATCGAAAAGTGTTATGGACCTGAAGCCAAAATCCGTGAAAAAAAAGTGGAAAGATAAGCGGTTTGCCGCAGGTGTCGATCGTGCAATTATAGAGAGAGGCGCTGCAATGCTTGGGGTTCAAGTCTCGGATCTCATTCTCGACACAATCATGGGTATGCAGGAAGTGGCAGAGCAGATAGGCCTTAAGGGCAATGCTGTTGGTTAGAATTCAGCTGTACCCTTTTCCGTCCCAGCCCATAATAGTGCAGGCTCTACGGACGCTGAGGCCGGGAAGGACTGATGGGTGGCTTGAAAAATTAGGATTTTCGTTCGAGGTCAAGGCATGCGAACAATTTTACCACAGACATATAATTGATATTCCGAGGATAAAATTTTGAGCATAACGCCGAGATCGAGCGAAAATACAATTATTCAGGGTAGCCTGATATCAAAACATCATGAGTAACAAGATGACGAGAAAAAAAATATTTTTCATTTGGCTGCTTGGATGTGTTGTCGTTATGCTTGTTACATCCTGCGCTTCCATGGTGACGTGGAATATTTATTTTCAACCGGATGCCAACATCCATTCGAAACCAATCAAGCATATCTGGGGCATGATATACCTTGTTCCGGCTGGCTGGCTGTTATCATTCATGACGCCATTTGGCTGGGCAAACCTTTTTTTCATGTGTATCAGCGTCTATACCAAGCTACCCGGTCTCCTTGTTGGCTCAGCAATCGCAACAGTATTAACGGGGATCTTTTGTCCAATTAACTATGTCACCATGCTGAGCCTTCAAACACAATACCCAGCCATCATGCCATAAAAAATCCAACTAAAGGGGCTTTGCCCGCAACCCGGGTTTATAGACCGTAGGCTGAAGGCTGTTAGCAAAAGACTAAAAGAAGCAGCCCTAATAGGGCTTCTAAACAGCTTCATCCAGAGAACCTTTTGTTATTACGGTGGAAAGTTGAGATGATTTTCTCGGAGTCTACGCTTACCTGTTTTTAGGCACTGACACCTTTCGAGAACAGGGATGCAATGTGATACAGAACCGGGCGGCAGCAAGAGAGTGACGGAGCTGAAACAGTGACTGAAAATCGGCTGGAAACAACCCCTCGTGCACAGCACCTGCTTCTCCCTGCAGAGGGAACAGGAGTATGAAGAAAATAGAATATAGAAATCAAGCACTGAAGATCCTGCCGTGGGTTTGCGGGAAATGCGGTCGCGACTTTTCCGGAAAAAATCTGCGTGAGCTGACGGTCCATCACAAAGACCATAATTACAGGAACAATCCGCCCGACGGCAGTAACTGGGAGCTGCTGTGCATCTATTGCCACGACAACGAACATTCCCGCTCCCTGGATGCCCAATGGCTACCCGCAGAAGACCCAACAGAAATTGAAAAAAAATCAGTAGGCACCCACACTCCTTTCGCCGACCTCGATAAAATGTTGCGGGTACCCGGCCAGGATAAAGGCAACGACGACGGAGAATAGTTGACCTGCCTCCGTTTGAGTTTACAACCGGAAATTGTCGTCTCCGGAAATTGTCGTCTCCGGAAATTCCCCTCGACTCAAACCAGCAGCTGGTTTCGCCGTCGCACTACCTCTACAGCTTCCAAGACATAAAACGATCTACTTCAATTAAAGGAAGCCTCTCAGGATGCAATAATGCGCAGTTGGATACTGATCGGATCAAAAACCATATGCATGCCAAGATGTTCAAAAAAGCGAGTTGACCCATACAGGATATTCCACCTTGTCCGGTCAATGTCGAAATGCGCCTCGAGTACCAGGTCATTTTCCGCTGTTTTTGTAATGGTCGCCATGAAATCCTGCCGTGCTTCAACGCCTTTCAGCTTTAAAATTCCCTTTATCAAATAATTTTGAATCGTTAAATATGGTTCCTGTACCTGTTCGGTACTCAATATCCTGAAGGTGGCCCTTGGAAAGAGATCGGTGTGAAAAAAATCATCGGATTGAAGATGAGCAATGAGAACCGGCTGCAGTTCATCACCTTCAAGGTTTATATTTGTTATCGACTGCATGTCGATATCGAATCCGCCGGTGATGTTTCCATCCTTGACAGTGAGCTGCCCCTTGACGATGCTGATGTTGCCAAAATGCCTGGAGTTTGGATTCCTTCCGGTCCACTCGATACTGCTCCGATTTGTATCAATGTTATATGATCGGTCTTGCAGCTCCAGTTGGGTTTGCGGATCATCAGGCTCATCTATGCCTTCACCAGCCAGTGCTAAACCGGCAGAGCGCCACGCTTCAAGACCACCCTGTAATACGGAAACACTCCGGTAGCCCTCCCGGACAAGCTTCTCTGCGGCCTTCGTTGCATCCATGGACCTGGAACTGGAGCCGTACAGAACAATCTCGGCCTCTTTGTCCTCGGTTATGTTTTTGAACTGGTCAATAAAGGTGACTTCAAAAACACAGGCATTGCTCGCACCCGGCAAGTGAACTCTTTGAAAATGATCGCCTCCCAGGGTATCAACCAGGGTAAATCGTTTATCATCATCCAGCCAACGCCTGAGTTCGTTTGCCATGATTTCTTTCTGTGTATTTTCGCTCATCATGCTCCCCCCACCTGTAGTTTTCCGTCCCTGTATTGCCACAGGTTTGGCTTTATCTCTTGGCTTGACACATCTTCTTTCTTACACAAGTATGCCACAACGTGATTGTCGTCAAGACCACAGCTACTTTACTAGACTTGAGGGTGCCTTGAGCAAGATGAAAGGGCTCTGCTTCAGTGAAAAGCATCCCCCCGGACTCAAGCTGTCTCTGTCAGACTGAGCACTGCGGACGCCAGGCCATTTACCACTGCCGCTGCGCGGTCAAAATCGAGAGTGACGGCCTTGTCAGTTGGTTTATGATAATGAGGGTTACGGTAAAAAGCGGTGTCCGTGAGCATCGCTGCCGGGTAGCCATGGCGGTTAAATGACCAGTGATCGGAAAAATCAATACCGTAGACAAAGGAAGGGCCATTCAACCTGGCGACAGGGAGGTCGGTACCGAGCTGAAAACCTGTCTTGATCCGGATTGTCCATCGCCAGGAACGCAGGTTGCCGACCAAGGCTATAAAATTCCCTTCCTTTGGGTATATCCTGTTCATAAACGGAAAGGGATAAGATTGGCTGCCGCTTGCATCTTGAAAATAGCCGATCATCTCCAGACAGATCATACCGCGAACCCGTGCACCCTCCTGTTTGAGGCTACGGGCATAGACATAGCTGCCCATTTTCCTGGTCCTAAATACGGGCGGTTCCTCAAGACAGAAAGCCACCAGCCTGAGTCCGGGGGGCGGATCTGCCGCCAAGAGTCGTGCCAATTCAAGCAGGCCGCCGATGCCGCTTGCGTTATCATCGGCTCCGGGCGAATGGCTGACAGTATCGTAATGGGCGCCGACAACAAGCAGGGGCGTATCGGTCGGAGTTACTGCTTCCTCCGGGGGGAAAGCAATCACATTATAACAGGTAACTTTTCCCCACACCACAGGCTGAGTCAACACCTGATAACCAAGTCGACGAAAAGCGACAGATATATAATCTCGGGTTTTATTGAGAAGATCCGGTCTTGTACGGGGACGGGGACCGATTTCCATGGCCAGCCAATCTACAACCTCCCGTAACCTGGCGGGATCACAGCGCTGAAGATCTTGCATGTCTGCGCAACCTCCCAAGGAAAGCTACTAAGAATGGCAACCGGTTTGAATTGAAATTTGAGCCACTTCTATCCAACCTCTACCTTTTCAACACATTCGGGTCCATTATGTCGGGGACTGTTGACCTGTGAGCCTACCGGATAAGCCTCCATCTGCTCTGAAGGATATGCTGCAGGTAGCCTAGAGAGCACCTGCTTCCCAGTCCGCTGATCAAGCCAGACTCTTAAAGCACTCTCCTCCAATATCATCGGCATTCGATCGTGGATATCCAGCATCAGACCATTGGCGGCGGTGGTGATTATCGCGCATGATTCGATTATCTCCCCCTCCCCTCCTTGCCACTGGTCCCAGATACCGGCCAAGGCGAAATACCCGCCGTCGACCGGCCGTATGAAATAGGGCTGTTTGCCGTCTCCCTTCTTCTTCCACTCATAAAAACCGCTGGCCGGGATGATACAGCGACGGTAGGTAAAGGGGCCACGAAAGGACGGTTTTTTCTCAATGCCCTCTACCCGCGCATTGATAAGCGGAAACCTGGTTTTTGCGGTTTTTGACCAGAAAGGAACCAATCCCCAGCGGAGCATGGTATATTCGGGGAGACCCGTTTCCGGGAAGGTTCGGATAGCGAGGATGTCCAGAGATGGAGCGATGTTATAGTTTACAAGTGGAGGCGGAGGGGATGGTAGCCGGAGCGATTCATAACCGAAGGTGCCGTTACCGAAATAGGCGAAGCGTCCACACATCGTTTACCCGTTGTTCAAGAGTTACCATCTATCGCAGTCCATCCAAAGCGCACAGACACTCTATCGGTTAGTCGTATTCTCGGGGTTCTTCCTCACATAATAGGGCGAGGTCCAGACTGGTCATTGCTTGTTGCCGTCTTCCTCTTCGGCCATGAAATCGTTGAGCATCTGTGCCATCTCACGGGCAATCAACTTCTGAGCGTCCGGCGGACAGCACCGCAACATTTCAACGGAACTTTTCAGAGTCCGGTCAATATCGTACCATCTGGCATTTTTTGCCAGCGCGGCTTCATCCATATATTTATCATCTTGCTCGCCAGTAGACTGTGCTTCTGCAACTTCTATATTGTGTTCATTTATGACTTTAACCAGATGCATGGCCAGGCGAATCTGGTTTTCATCACTGGATTTCTCCAGGGTTTTCATCGCCATGGATAAAAGGGGATCTTGATCATACCACCTTCTCTGTTTTCTATCGCCGGTCATCTCTGCTCCTCCCTGTTTGCAAACTGGTCAACGTAATGGCAACTACAAGAGTTTATGGACACTTCTTAGTCTTGATTTCATAAAAAATCCACGGAAAACAAAAAAAAATCCCGAAAACCATACCGGTTTCCGGGATTTGAATAAAAGAGATATCATGGTTACGTCATCAGGGGGTTCTGGTATACGTTACCTTGTCATTGTGACACATTCTACAGGTGTTGTTTTTCTCCGGGGTCCCAGGCCCCCCGCTGTAAAACTGTGTCTGCCCGCCTGTACTCTCCATTACATCATGCAGATCGGGATCGACCTTACCCTCGCTGTTGAGGTACTGAAAGTTAAACATCGGTACCTTACCCGATGTTCCGGGGATGGAGGTCAATTCTCCATGCCTCGTCATTGCAGGGTTTGGTGAACCGTGGACGTTATGACAGGCCGTACAACTTTGTGGTGAATCCGCAACACCGTCCCAGTCGGAATCCCAGTCCATACTATTGCCGCAAAAACCGCGACCTCCGAGGTGGCGAAGATGGTCATTGACAACATTGCCGTTTGCATCAATTTTTGCATCGTTACGAAAATTTGTCAGCGGCGGATTCTGGTAAAAGTCACCGACACCGTTGGCGTCACCCAGGAGATTGTAGCGATCATGACAGGAAAGACAGAGGGCGAAATCGTTATCGTTTTTCACGCTATCACTATTATTACAGTCTACTCGCGGTATCTCGAGGGCGGGAACAATATCTGATCCCACCACAACATCAGCAAGTCGGTATCCATCTGTATAATTATTCAAATCAGACTTATAGGTCTGGGCAATACCATCAACATGGATGCTGGTCGTGTCGTGACAGTTATCACAGCTGATTTTGTGACCATTGGCAAGGTAGCCGTACTGAATATCCGCCTTAAATTCAAATTCGACCAGAGCATTGACAGGAACACGGTTTTGGGTAAACAACCGGACCAGCTTAACGTATCTGACCGGGTCAAACTTATCCAACCTGTATTCCACCCAACCCTGTGCGGGCCCGACCTCCCAATTTGCCTGACCGGCTCGAAAGGAGCTGCCATAAAGAATTCGATCCCAAGTAATCAGGTCATTGCTGCCGTACACCTGCCAATGCGTTGCTCCATCGAGAACAACATTGAGCCTGACATGGGTTATATCCTGGGCTGTGCCAAGATCAAAAATCACCTCCGGATCATTTTCGGCAACATTACCGGTTGCCAGATCGCCGTCAATGAGATTCTCCGCGCCTTGAAAGTCATTTTCCACAACCGCTGTCGGGCTCTGCCAATCGCCACTTAACGATTTACCAGCAATATTGGGAGCGGCAACATCACGGGCAGAAGACGTGCCATCATCATGACAACCAAGACACCAGTTCTCTTTCCCAAGCCTCAGCTTACCGTTTTCATCATAAATCAATGATTCGGAAGAATAATTTCCGGGTAAATTATTCAATGCTCCTATATCGGGATCATTCATCCCATCATAAGCCCCATCGGGACTGTGGCACTGCACACACCCTTCTTCATCAAGAACAAAAATTATCGAAAAATATTCGGTCCAGACTGTCTTATGGCAATCCAGGCATTCAAGGCCGAAGTCGCCTTTCAAACCATTGACATGGGTGTCATGAATAGCAGTGCCGGCATAAGCCGAGCTTGAAAAACAAACGGCTGCCAACAGAAACAAACATCCCTTTAATAATTTGTACTTCATGCCTCCCCCCTTCTTTTTCTGTATTGCGAATATTTATTTGCCCCCTGGCCATTAAGAAGAAGTACCACAATCAACCAAAAGACATGTCTCGCAGCTCAATTCTAACAGAACCAATAAAACAGAAATTCAGCCAAAACGCTACGTTTTTCGAAAAGACTGTTGTAAAAAGAAGACAGTACTCCGCTTATCTTGGAATTTTTCGGAAAATCAGAGCCGAAGCGGTCTAAAAAGAGAGAAAAAGAACCTTGTGGAGTTACCTGTCAAAAGGGCAATTTACTGATAGTGTCGTGATGATGACTTGCCGCTTCAACATTTCCTCTGAACAACACTTGCCCACATGGACAACTCAAGTAACTCCCGGAAGCAGTGCGGACTTCCGGGAGCTAAACAAAAAGCATATCAAGGCCTCAATCGGCCTCGATTATCAGGGCGTTCTCGTATACACGACCCTGTCGTTGTGGCACATTCTGCAGGTATTGTTTTTATCGGGAGTCCCCGGTCCTCCAGCGAAAAACTGGGTCTTGCCGCCTGTGCTCTCGAATACATCCTGCATTTCCGGATCAACCTGAGCCGCACCGTCAAGATACTGAAAATTAAACATCGGCACCTTATCCGATGTTCCGGGGGTTGAAACCAGCTCCCCATGTCTGGTCATTGCCGGATTTGGTGAACCGTGGACGTTATGACAGGCGGTGCAACTTTGCGGTGAATCCGGCACACCATCCCAGTCGGAATCCCAATCCTTTGCGTTGCCGCACTTACCCCGACCTCCAAGGTGGAGAAGATGGTCATTGGCAACATTACCGGCAGGCGATCGCCAGAAGGTTGTGGCGATCGTGACAGGAAAGACAGAGGGCGAAATCGTTATCGTTTTTTACGGAGTCTCTATTGTTACAATTTACACGCGGTATTTCGAGGGCGGGAAAAATCTCTGCATCTACAATAACATCGGTAAGACGATAGCCGGATGTATAGTTGTTGAGATTGGCTTTATACGATTGCGCCACACCATCGACATGAATGCTGGTCGTATCGTGACAATTATCACAACTGATTTTGTGGCCGTTGGCAAGATAGCCATACTGCAAATCGCCTTTGTACTCAAATTCAAGGACCGAATCTACGCCAACATGGATATGCGTAAACAATCGAACCAGTTTTATGTAGCGGACCGGATCGAATTTATCCAGCCTATATTCCACCCAACCCTGCTCAGGGCCAACCTGCCAGTTCGTTTTGCCTCCATTGAAAGAACTTCCATGGAGAATTCTGTCCCAGCTCGATAAATCGTTGCTGCCGTAAACTTGCCAGTGGGTAGCTCTTCCCAGGTTCACATGCAGCCTGACATGGGTGATGTCTTGTGTGTTTCCCAGATCAAATATCACCTCTGGGTCATTAGTGGAAAGATTACCGGTGGCCAAGTCTCCATCAACAAGGTTCTCCGCACCCTGGAAGCCGTTTACAACGATTGCGTCCGGACTCTGCCAATTACCGTTGACCGATTTCCCCGCTATATTGGGAGCATCAACAGTATGAACAGTTGCATAGCCGTCATCGTGACAGCCAAGGCACCAGTTTTCCTTGCCGGGCTTCAGCTTTCCATCTGCATCATAAATATCAGAAACCCACTCATCAGGGTTCGCTTCACTACCGGTATTAAATTTGGCCCCAATTACAAGGTCGTTTACACCATCATACGTGCCACCTGGACTGTGGCACCCATTGCATAATTCATAATCAATAGGGCCACCATGGGGACTGCCGGTATGACAGAGAAAGCATGTGTCGGGATATACCCAGTGATCCTCGATCGCAGGCCCGCGATCTTCTACAATATGGACGGTGTGCATAACCTGTCCCGCAGCATAGCTCATAGAGCAGAACCCAAACAAGGTAAGTGACAAGACAGAAGCGGCCAGAACATTCTTCATTTTCAGTTTCCTCCTTAACTTTAACACTGACAATCTCATTATTCTCCGCGAGAAGAGACAAACGTATTCAATGACGCATCGGATAAAAACATTCCAAATCATCATCAATTTCGTGGCGCGCTGCTGAAAAACCGGGTCTTGCCCCCGGCACCTCTTGCCGCTACATCGTCTACATCGTCTACATCGAGGTCAACCTGAGCGGTATCGTCAAGATACTGAAAATTGAACATCGGCACCTTGTCGGGTGTTCCGTAAGTTGAAGCCGGCTCACCCTGGTCATAGCCGGTTTGGTTACCCCATGGACATTATGGCAGACCGTACAGTTTAGTGGTGAATCCAGCACCCCACCCCAGTCGGAATCCCTATCCATACGTTTTCCCCTTTATTGAGGTTTCTTTCTATTATTGCCTGAACAGGCGATCTCTTTTCGCTGACTGGTCATTTCCCCGGATACACCCATTTTGATTTTTCAATTATGTAACCAGTTAAGCATATTTTGCGACAAAACACCACGTCCACCTTCAAAACTGTCCTAAAAAAACAGACAGGCTGCATAATTACATCGCCATCTATTTCACTTTTCCGAAAAAAATGGCAGATATAAGAAAGGATGGGGTTAGTTTAAGCAATAAAGAAACAACTGCTCGTTCTGCAGCAAGGAGGGACGGATGGAGGTGGGAAAACAATCAAGGAAGATGGTTCTGGTAAAACTTTGCAAGCTCACGAAAAAAAATGAGGTATACTGGTTTAAAGAATGATACCACTTTCTGAAACAACACCGCTGGAAATAATCTGGGATTTTCCCAGCTCAAACGCCAAACCACTCCAACAACAGTTTGACTTGTTCGTCCTGCTCGGAGGAAGACATCTGCCGATAACAGGGCGCAATCCGCAGAGAAATGGTCTTTTCATTGCCCCATGGCCACCAGGCGCAAAAAACAATAACACCTTCGGCTGGATCTGCGATAAAAAGTAACTGACCGGCCATGAGCCCACCTAGACCACCACTGATTGACCGCACCCTGTCAGGAGCATCGCCGATACGTGCGCTATCCCAAGATGTGCTGAAGTGACGATCTAAAATTTCACGAAAGGAGCCTTTTTTATCAACGCTGAACTCTGCCAGCACAGCATTAAACCGGTTATCCCAGCTCCAGCTCACTTGCCCCTCAAAATCGTTCACCAATGCCCTGCACAACTTTTCAATTTCTAATGCCTTAACACCCTGCACAGTTGCCTCCATCGCCTACACTTTTAAGAAGGGTCACTTATAATAAATAAATTTAAGATCGTCACAACCTGATCGCGAACCGATATGGAAAAACGCACAGGCGTTTAGCCTAATCCACGCACATCCTATGTGTTCTGGATGAATTCCGAATAGAGCTTCTTTGCACATTCAGGGCAGATTCCCTGGGAAAACACAGCATCAGAATGATCACTTAAATATACTTCCAGCTGTTACCAGAATCCCTGGTCGTCTCTAATTTTTTTGCATGCTGCGCAAGTGGGGATTAATCCCTGCAAGGTCTTCACCTCGTCCAGTGCCTCCCGTAATTCAATGATTACTGCGTCTTTTTCCGTCTCAGCCTGTCGACGCAAGTCAATATGTATACGCAAAGGCCTAAATACCAGGAAGTACAGTGCCGGCATAATGGTCAATGACAATAACGCTGCATCGAGAATTGCTTCCTGGAAATAGCTCAGGGACGGTAGATATTCCAGAACCAACATCACCACCGCTTCCACAACAAAAACCGTAGCCACAATTGCCAACAACAGAGAACCAGGGTTACCAATAAAACTGACAATCAACGACGACGAAGGTGACGCTGTGTGATGCTCTGAGGTATGAGAGGCCACCATATCAATCCTTTACTTGTTTTCCTATATGGCAAATATACCGATTTGTCGGGCAACACGACTCAGGGTATTGGCCGTTATGGATAACGCTGTACCCGGAAAACATTCTCATCTGCTGAATGAAAATATAACGACGGTGGATGTAAAAAAAACGGCAGGCCAACAAGACAGCCACAATCAGTTCAAGAGGTACAAAACGACCTTGTCACCCTAGCCAAGTCACACGCCGGGATAGATCAGCTCTATCCAGCGATCGCCGGTAAAGATTCCATCGCCCCAGGTTTCTTCTAAATCAGCCAGTGGCTTGGCGGCTGCAGCCTCGGAAAACGATTTCCCTTGGGCCTTAAGCTGAGCCAGCCGTTCTTGGGCAAGCGCAAGCATCCGGCGGTACTCTGCCAACTGAACCTTATCCCCTATAGGGCCGTGGCCGGCGATAATTTTCGTCTGCTCATTAGCCAGGGATAAGACCCTGTCCACGGCTTTGATCATTCCTTTGAGGGAACCGCCATGATACACATCGATAAAAGGATAGAACCCGTTAAAAAAGAAGTCACCGGCGTGGATGACATTGGCTGACTTAAAATGGATAAAACTATCCCCGTCGGTATGGGCAGAAGGTACATGCATGGCGTGAACGGTGTCGCCATTGAGATGGAAACTGATGTCCTCGGAAAAGGTCACAACCGGTAATCCCTCCGCTTTAACCGCGGGCCGTTTCATGTTAAACGCTGCAATAAAAGAGCCCTTGTTCAGGCGCTCACGGACGTTATCGTGAGAGAAAATCAGGGTGCCATTTTCACCCAAAATTTCATTTCCGCCGGTGTGATCGCCATGATAATGGGTGTTGATGAGAAATTTAGGATATTCGCCACCGACGGATTTGATGACCTCGACAATTTGGTCCGTCAGGGGGGCGAACTGGTCATCAATCAAAAATGTTCCGTCTGTACCAATGAACAGGCCGATATTCCCGCCCTTTCCTGTTATCATGTAGATCTGTTCAGTGACCTTGACGGCACTGACATTGACCTTGTCTTCATCAGCTTGCGCTGCAGAGACGATCAACATGAACCCCGCGACCAAAACACATGCTCCCTGAATAAGTCTATCAATCATAGCAAACCTCCTCTGTGCATAAACCCGGACATTGCCATGGAATGCCTGCTCATTACCGAATGAGGGAACAACTGGTGAGGGGACTCCATGACAACCCCATCATGTCATCAGGGGCACGAGGCAGCACCTAAGCTAAAGGAATCGCACCACCGAAACTATATCTAATACAAGTAGGATTACAGCAAACGGACGTCAAGTGACACGGAACACTTCTTCCAACGTCGTCTCGCCGGCCAGCACTTTGCTCAGTCCGTCCTGGCGTAGTGTTCGCATACCAGAGGCAAGAGAAGCAAGTGCTTGTTTTTTTATCTCTCCGGCATCGGAACTCTTCAGAATCATAGTTTTAATGTTATCACTCAAAACCATCAATTCAAAAAGACCCAGGCGGCCTTTATACCCGGTCCCAAGGCACTCGGGGCAGCCTTGGCCACGATACAACAAGCGGTTGCCAAACTTGACAGGTGACAGGCCGACCCTGGTCAGATACTCCTCATCCGGTCGATACGATTCCCGGCACTGGGGACAGATTTTACGAACCAGCCGTTGGGCCAGGATGGCATTCACTGAAGAAGAAACCAAAAACGGTTCCACACCCATATTAATCAAACGGGTAACAGCGCTGGCGGCATCGTTGGTGTGCAGGGTCGAAAACACCAGGTGACCGGTCAATGCCGACTGAATAGCGATTTCCGCGGTTTCCAAGTCACGAATCTCACCCACCAAAATGATATCGGGGTCTTGGCGGACAATGGTTCGCAGGCCACTGGCAAAGGTCAAGCCGATCTTACTGTTGACCTGCATCTGACTGATACCGTTTATCTGGTATTCTATGGGATCCTCAACGGTAATGATATTGATATCCGGCTGGTTGAGGACGGAGAGAGCCGAATAGAGGGTTGTGGTTTTTCCGCTGCCGGTGGGCCCGGTTACCAGAATGATGCCGAAAGAGGCGTTGATCAGCTGGTTAAATCGGTCAAGATCGTCCCTCGACATCCCCAGTGTACTCAGCGAAAGCAGCACGCTTGACTTGTCCAGCAGGCGCATGACCACCCGTTCACCAAAGGCTGTGGGCAGGGTCGACACTCGAAGATCAATATTTTTATCGGCAATACGGATCTCAATGCGGCCATCCTGGGGCAGCCGCTTCTCCGCGATATCCATTTTGGCCATGATCTTGACCCTGGAAATCAGCTTGGATTGCACGTGCTTGGGCGGAGAATACATATCGTAAAGGATGCCGTCAACCCGCTTACGGATTTTGACCCGATCCTTGTAGGATTCGATATGGATATCACTGGCATTGTCACGAACGGCCTGGGAAAGAACCAGGTTCACCAGCTTAATCACCGGGGCGTCACTGGTATCATCGAGCAGATCCGCTGTTTCTTCTATCTCTGAAAGAATACTCTCGGGATCATCCTCATCAATATCCTGCATGACCTGATCAGCGACATCTCTATGGCCCATATCATAGGCGCTGTTAATGGCCACATAGATCTCGTCCTGTGGAACAAGGACGGTTTTAATCCCTTCCCACTCCAGCATCTGCATCAGGTCGTCAAGCTGCTGAAAATAACCGGGCTCCGCCATCGCGATATAGCATTCTTCGGGAGTGGCGATCGGTATCATCATATATTTCTTTAGAAAACCGATGGGTACCCGGTCAACAAAAAATGGATTCGGCTCTGCAGGCAGGGTGGGCAATAGCTCCATGCCGGACTGGATGGAACGGGCAACAAGGAGATTATCTTCGGTGATTCTTTTCTGCTTGACGAGCAGCTCGCCGAGACGACGGCCCGATACGTTCTGCGAATCTAACGATTCATCAATACTTTCAGGCGCAACCCCGAATTGTTCGACTAGGATTTCTCCGAGCTGTTTCATGGGCCGTTTTTTTTGTTTTGTTGTCCACTGCCGAGTTGCTCAAGATTTTCCCGAGCCACTTCCCGAAGCGATTCATCCACCCCTGCAGCTCCGGTTGCCGGATCAGCAGCTTCAAGGTGCAGTACCTGCTGGTACAGTTCCCTGGCAGATTCAACATCCCCTTCTCGTTCGGAGACGACGCCAAGATTAATCAAGGCATACGGATTTTCCGGATTGATCTTCAGCGCCTGTTGAAAATACTCCCTTGCCTGCCGGTACTCTTGTTTCTCAAGTTTGGCAAAGCCAAGATCTGTAAGGGCAATGGCATGTTCTGGATTCTCCTCGCCATAGAAAAATTTGTCCGGTATGTCGCTTGAACCGGGCTGCACATATTCCATGACATCCCTCTTCTGGTAGTACAGCTCAGCAATCTCCGCCTGGTTTTCAATAATATGCGGGGTGATGAAGATAAAGAGATTAGTTTTATCCAAGACGTCGCCTCTTGACTTGAACAACCATCCAAGCAACGGGATATCGCCAAGCAAAGGTACCTTGTATTCTCCGGAAGTGGTATCCTCGCCAATAATACCACCGATAACAATGGTCTCCTTATTGTGGACAACCACCGTTGTTTCTGCCTCCCGCTTAAAGGTCGTCGGGGTAACCACCCCGGCTGGACTCCTTAGCCGGGTAACCTCAACCCCTATCTCAAGTCGTA